>JAXHVO010000026.1 GCA_034189135.1 Thermodesulfobacteriota bacterium
TGATAAAAAGGGAAACCTCACTTAAAAAAAGCATTAAATCCAGACGGCTCAGGGCCGGATGGGATAACGATTACTTATTCAAGGTCCTGGCAGGATGATTTCCAAATGCGGTTACCCTGAATTGCTTGGCTTTATATATTGACACAGTGAAAAAAAACAGTATATAAACTTAAATTTTAGCATAGTTTGACGTGGACAAAAATATTGGTTTATAATTAATAGGGGAGACCTTCAAAAAGGGACGATTTGCAAAGGTTTTAAAGAGCCGGGGCTTTACTTCCCCGGCTCGTGCTTTTCTGCAAAGAGAAGGAGAGGAGGTTAATTATTTATGGCTGAAAAGGAAACAAAAGAAAAACCGTTGGATAAGATGACGGTAAAGGAACTGAGAGAAATCGCAAAAGAGATGCCGGAAATCACCGGCGTACACGGAATGAATAAAGCTGAATTGCTTGCCGCTGTAAAAAAGGCAAAAGGAATCATAGAGACTCCGAAAAAGAAAAAGGATAGATCCATTAAGGAGCTGAAAAACAAGATTCGAGCTTTTAAGGCGGAGAGAAAAGCGGCGCTTGAGGCAAAAGATAAAAAAATGGCTACCATTTACCGGCGGCGCATTTCCAGGTTGAAGAAGAAGACTCGAAGGGCGGCCTAGAATACATGATCGATCCGAAATCTTTGGCATTTGATATCGACGGTGTCTTTGCCGACACCATGAGGTTGTTTCTTGATATTGCTCACGACGAATATAATATAAACGGTATAAATTATGAAGATATTACCAACTATATTTTGGAAGAATGCATCGATATCGATACCAAAACGATCAATGAAATCATCATACGTATAATGGACGGGGACTATGCAGCAGAACTAAAACCTGTAGATGGTGCCGTGGAAGTTTTGTCCAGGATTGGCAGGAATTACGGCCCGCTACTGTTCGTTACCGCCAGGCCATACATTGGCCCCGTACATGACTGGATATTACAAATGCTGCCTTTCGGGCCGGAATCATTCGAAGTTGTTACCACCGGAAGCTTTGAGGATAAGGCGAAGGTGCTGTTAAACAAAGGTTATTCCTGTTTTGTGGACGACCGGCTTGAAACATGTTTTTTATTGAAGGATGCCGGAATTAATCCTGTTCTTTTTAAACAGCCCTGGAATCGGAAGAGTCATCCTTTCCTCGAGGTTGGGACATGGAGCGAACTGGAATCTATGATTGAGTTTTAGAGGGATGGGTTTTGCAAAACAAACCTTCAACAGAGAGTCTTATCCGCTCATTTATAGAATCCCTTTCCTCTGAAAAGGGATATTCACCGAATACCTGCCGTGCTTACAGACATGACATTAAGGAGTTTATATCCATAATTTCAAGCCATCAGCCGCCGGAGGGCAAGACTGAAAAGGTAACAGGTTATTTTAGGATAGATAAAGTAGATAGCCTTACCATAAGAGGGTATTTGGGGGCTTTACATAAAAGCAACAAGAAGACCACCATAGCGCGCAAACTTTCCGCCATCCGCTCTTTTTTCATCTATCTGGTAAAACATGGGTATCTGACCGACAGTCCGGCAGATTCGATTCTTTCACCCAAACAGGAAAAAGCAATTCCTGCTTATCTGACTGTTGATGACATGTTCAGGCTGCTTGATTCCATTAATGATGACAGCTTGCCGGGGCTGAGGAATCGAGCAATTTTTGAGACCATTTATTCCTGCGGGATCCGCGTTTCGGAACTCGCCGGCCTGAATCTTTTTGATGTTGATACTGATTCACGGGTGATTCGCGTTCTGGGAAAAGGAAACAAACAAAGGATTGTACCTATCGGCCAAAAAGCGATAGATGCGATAAAAGATTACAGAAATAGATTAGAAACTGAATCCGGTATACGCTGTGACAAAAATGGTCCGCTTTTTCTAAATAAGTATTCGGATCGTCTGACCACTCGGTCCATTGCCCGGATCCTTGATAAACTGGTTAGAGAATGCGGCATGCGGACACCTGTGTCCCCCCATGGGCTGCGACACTCTTTTGCGACCCACATGCTTGATGCAGGAGCCGATCTAAGGATAATTCAGGAGCTTTTGGGCCATAAAAGTCTGTCCACTACTCAGAAATACACGCATGTGAGTATAGACAAACTGATGGAAACATATGATAAGGCGCATCCGAGGAAGTAGCAACTAAAAAAGTAAAAGCGGCAAAGGAAGAAGGCAGAAGGGCATGCCTTTTGTTACGGGTTACGGGTTTTTAAAAAAAGAATTATTTTCGATTAATAACCTGCAACACGCAAACCGAAAAAATTGTCGATATAATATTTCTAAGCGCTTAACCAAAAAGAGCCTATTGCGGAGATCAATGCATTATGAAATTTCATGGGACTACAATACTGGCGGTAAGGCACAACGGCAAAGCAGCCGTAGCCGGTGACGGTCAGGTCACCCTGAATAACAACATAATAAAACATCAGGCCAAAAAGGTAAGAAGGATATATAACGATAAGATCATCGTAGGATTTGCCGGTGCCACAGCGGACGCGTTAAACCTTTCTGAACGCCTGGAAGCCAAGCTTGAGAGGTATAACGGCAATTTGACTCGCAGCGCTGTGGAGCTGGCCAGGGACTGGAGAACGGACAAGTATTTAAGGCGTCTTGAAGCCATTATGATTGCCATGGATGAGACCAGGATTTACCTTATCTCAGGAAATGGTGATGTGATTGAACCTGATGAGGGGGTGATCGGAATAGGCTCAGGCGGTATCAGCGCCCAGGCTGCTGCATCGGCTCTAATAAAACATACCGATATGGATGCAAAGAGTATTGTTCAGGAAGCGATGAAAATAGCCGCCTCTATTTGTGTGTTTACCAATACTGATGTAACTATAGAAGAGATGTAACTACCAGGGTTTGGAGTTCAAGGCTTTACGGTTCAATTCTGTCAGCCATCAATAGACATAATTAGACGGATGAAAATGGAATATTTTGAAAATATTGAAGCATGGCAATAGACAGGTGAATCGATAGAAAATAAAACTTAAAAAGGTTAGTAAAAATATGAGTAGTAATCTTAAACCAACAGAAATTGTAAGAGAGCTTGATAAGTATATAATCGGTCAGGACAAGGCAAAACGTTCAGTTGCCATTGCTTTAAGAAATCGTTGGCGCAGGCAACAGGTTCCAAAGGACCTTCGTGATGAGATCGCACCTAAAAATATAATACTTATAGGTCCCACGGGTGTGGGGAAAACGGAGATAGCCAGGCGCCTGTCAAACTTAACGGATTCTCCTTTCAGCAAGGTAGAGGCTTCCAAGTTCACTGAAGTGGGATATGTGGGGCGCGATGTGGAATCAATGATAAGGGATCTTCTTGAACTGACGGTCACCACAGGAAAAGTGAGAGAAGGTGAAGCAGTAAAGGATAAGGCTGCAAAGATTGCCGAAGAAAGGATGCTGGATCTTCTTCTGCCAAAATCAGGGAAACAGGAAACTAAAAAAGACGAAGATATCACTGACACCCAGCTTGAGATCGTACAACCTGAAGTCAGTGGAATATCATCAACAAGGGAAAAGCTTCGTAAAATGCTTCGAGAAGGGAAACTGGACAATCGATATGTTGACCTGGACGTTGAAGAACGGAGTATGCCCATGGTGGAAATCTTTTCCAACGTAGGCATGGAAGAGATGGGCATCAATTTTAAAGATATGTTGGGTGGTATTTTGCCAAAAGGGTCGAAAAGACGGAAAGTCAAAGTTACGGAAGGAATGGAAATCCTGGCTCAGGAGGAATCACAGAATCTCGTAGATATGGACAAGATTGTAAAAAATGCAATTAAAAAAGTTGAGCATACCGGTATTATTTTTCTTGATGAGATAGACAAGATCGCAGGAAGAAACAGCGGGCATGGGCCTGATGTTTCAAGGGAAGGGGTTCAAAGAGATCTTCTTCCAATAGTGGAAGGAAGTACTGTAACCACCAAATATGGACCGGTCAAGACGGATCATATACTTTTTATCGCTTCCGGTGCATTTCATACAGTCAAGCCTTCGGATTTAATTCCGGAACTTCAAGGCCGCTTTCCCATAAGGGTTGAGCTTGATTCTCTTGGATATAAAGAGTTCATCAAGATACTTACCGAACCTAAAAACGCTTTGCTCCTTCAGTATATTGAGCTTTTAAGGACAGAAGGAGTTGACGTTGTATTTGAAGATGATTCAGTTGAAGAGATTGCCAGGATTGCGGAAGAAGTGAATAATATGACCGAAAACATAGGAGCAAGGAGACTCCATACACTCATGGAGTGTCTTCTTGAAGATATTCTTTTTGATGCACCTGACATGGAAGAAAAAAGAAAGGCGATCAACAGGCAATTTGTAGAACAAAAATTAAAGGATATCAAAGATAATGAAGATTTAAGCAGATATATCCTGTAAAATGATTTTTACTGTATTCATCGGGGTGGTGGATTTACGGATTGCAAGTTAGAAAAAAGAAGTCTATCTGATTTTTTAAAGTTGATAAAAACATATTTAAAATGAATCCAAACGTCGCAGACATACTGATAGAAGCCCTTCCCTATATCAGGCGTTTTTCAGGTATGACTATAGTCATTAAATACGGTGGCCACGCCATGGTGGATGAGAAGTTAAAGCAAGATTTCGCCAGGGATGTGACGCTGCTAAAATTCATCGGGCTGAACCCGGTGGTTGTACATGGCGGTGGCCCCCAGATCAGCTCTGTCCTCGAGCAGATGGGGATAAGTACCAGATTTGTTAAAGGGATGCGATTTACCGATGAGCAGACAATGGACGTGGTGGAAATGGTCCTGGGCGGGAAAGTAAACAAGGCGATTGTGGCCCAGATTAACCAGCAGGGAGGTAAGGCTGTTGGGTTGTCAGGCAAAGACGGAAATCTAATCCAGGCAAAAAAGCTTCATATCGTAAACCATAAAGAGGCTGACAAACCGCCTGAGATCATTGACCCCGGACTGGTGGGTGAAGTCACCTATATTGATACGGATATTATTAATACCCTAACCGGTAAGGGTTTTATTCCCATTATCGCACCTGTAGGAACAGGGGCGTTGGGGGAAACCTATAATATCAATGCAGATCATGTGGCCGGAAGGGTTGCGATGGCACTTTCTGCAGGACGCCTGGTTTTTCTTACAGATGTGGATGGAGTACTTGACAGCAAAGGATCTTTGATATCTTCCATAAATGCGCAATCCATAAAAAAAATGATTGATGAAAAAAGTATTTCAGGGGGCATGATACCAAAAATAGAGTACGCACTGCATGCCTTGAAAAGCGGAGTAAAAAAAGTTCCCATCATAAACGGTACCAAACGACATGCCTTATTGCTGGAACTATTTACTGACAAAGGAATTGGTACGGAAGTCATCTTATGAGCAGCGAAATAATAAAAAAAGCAGATAAAAACATTGCAGGAACCTATCAAAGGTTTCCCATCGTAATTGAGAGAGGAAAAGGTTGCAAACTTTGGGACACCGAAGGACGCAGTTATACGGATTTTGTGGCGGGGATTGCGGTTTGCAATCTGGGCCATGCCCATCCGTCAGTTGCCAGAGCACTTTCAGCACAGGCGGATATTTTGTTTCATGTATCGAACCTGTATTATACCCTTCCACAAGTAGAGCTTGCATCCTGGCTGGTTGAAAACAGTTTTGCCGACAGGGTATTTTTTTGCAATAGTGGAGCTGAAGCAAATGAGGCGGCTATTAAATTAGCCAGGAAATATTTCAGTGATAAAGGAGAGGATGGACGGTATCGGATTATCGCCATGGAAAAATCTTTTCATGGCAGGACAATGGCCACCCTTTCAGCAACCGGCCAGGAAAAAATAAGAAAAGGTTTTAATCCTGTTCTCGGGGGGTTTGATTTTGTAGAGTTCAATGATGCAAGGGCACTGGAAAGCAAAATTGATTCATCCACGTGTGCTGTTTTGCTGGAACCTGTTCAGGGCGAAGGCGGGGTTCGCTGTCCTGATGCAGAATACCTCAAGACGGTAAGAAGAATATGCGATGACGCCGGCGTGCTTTTAATTTTTGATGAGATACAAACCGGAATCGGACGTACCGGCAAGCTGTTTGCCCATGAACATTTCGAAGTTGAGCCGGACATCATGACGCTTGCCAAAGCTCTTGCTAACGGGTTACCGATAGGGGCGATGCTTGCAAAAGAAAATATCGCTTCCGCATTCGGCCCAGGGGCTCATGCGACAACGTTCGGTGGCACTCCGGTTATTACCGCAGCATCACTTGAAGTGCTAAAGGTAATTGAAAGAGAAAAGATTGTTGAACATTGCCAAAAAGCAGGTGTTTATTTTAAGGAAAGGCTGTTTTGGCTGAAAGAAAGGCACGAAGTGATTGTGGATGTCAGGGGGATAGGACTTCTGTTGGGAATGAAGCTGAGAACAGATGGAGGAACGATTGTTAAACAATGCATGGAAAATGGTTTTTTGATCAACTGTATTCAGGACAAGATACTGCGGTTTGTTCCTCCCCTTATCATAGAGAATGATGATATAGATGCGCTGGTGGAATGTCTCGATCGAATATTGGATAAATCGAAATAAATTGAAACATAAATTGTACCACAAGATTGATAAAAACATAGGAGCAAAGCCGTGTCTGCTAAAGTAAATAAAGTCGTACTGGCCTATTCCGGAGGGCTTGATACATCTGTTATTTTAAAGTGGTTGATGGAAAAATATGAATGTGAGGTGGTCACTTTTTCCGCTGATATTGGTCAGGAAGATGATTTATCCCACATAGAAGGAAACGCAATAAAAACCGGGGCAACCAAAGTTTATATCGATGATCTTAAAGAAGAGTTTGTCAAAGATTATGTTTTTCCGGCATTTCGGGCAAATGCAATATACGAAGGTCAGTATCTTTTAGGCACCTCTCTTGCCCGGCCTCTTATCGCCAAGCGTCAGATTGAAATTGCGAAAATTGAAGGGGCAGACGCTGTCAGCCACGGGGCAACAGGCAAGGGCAACGATCAGGTGAGATTTGAACTGGGCTATCTTGCTCTGGACCCGCATATTCTAATTATTGCACCCTGGCGGCAGTGGAATCTGAATTCCCGTACCGCACTGATGGATTTTGCCAGGGATCATGGAATAGAAGTACCGACCACCCATAAAAAACCATACAGTACAGACGGAAATCTATTGCACATCAGTTATGAAGGCGGTGTTCTTGAAGATCCCTGGGTAGAACCACCGGATGATATATTTACTCTTTCCGTTTCCCCGAAGGAGGCACCGGATAAAGCTGAAATGATAGAGATCCGCTTTAACCAGGGTGATCCTGTGGCAATAAATGGCGAGGAGCTTTCACCGGCACATCTTTTAAAGCGGCTTAACGTGCTTGGCGGGCGAAACGGTATCGGTAGAATTGATATTGTAGAAAACCGTTTTGTAGGAATGAAATCTCGCGGAGTATATGAAACACCCGGGGGCACTATTTTGCGGATTGCGCATATGAACATGGAAACCATCACCATGGACAGAGAAGTGATGCACCTTCGGGATTCTATGATACCAAAATATTCCGAACTTGTGTATAATGGTTTCTGGTTTTCTCCAGAGATGAAAATACTTCAGGGCATGATTGATCTGACCCAGAAAAATGTCTCCGGTGCTGTTCGTCTTCAATTGTATAAGGGCAACTGCATTGTACTTGGCCGCAAATCAGAAGAATCACTTTACAGTAAGGATTATGCTACTTTTGAAGATGACGATGTTTACAGCCAGAAAGATGCCGAAGGCTTTATCAGGCTTAATGCCCTAAGACTGCGGATTCAGAAAATGATTAATAAATAAAGGCCGGAAGCTGGGATGATATCAAACCAGGAAATTCTAAAGGATATAATACTTCTTTAGCCGCCAATCCCCATCGTTTTACCGTCAAAAAGTTGAGGTTATGCATGTCTGACAAAACCTGGGACGGAAGATTTTCCGATAAGACAGATCCGAGTGTGGAAGCATTTACATCTTCGATTGATATAGATAAACGTCTGTATTTCTGTGATATTGAAGGAAGTATGGCCCACTGCAGAATGCTTGCGGAAAAATCCATTATCACCAAGGAAGAGGCATCGGTATTGATCAAAGGGCTTATTGATATAAGAGAGGAAATAGAAAAAGAAAAATTTACCTTTGACGATAGTATGGAAGATATCCATATGCATATCGAAACCGCCCTTGCCAGCAGAGTCGGAAAGGTCGCATTGAAGCTGCACACGGCAAGGAGCAGAAACGATCAGGTTGCGCTTGATGTCCGCCTATTTTTAAGACAGGAGACTTGCGATATAATAAAGCTCATTGCCAAGCTGTGCCAAGTAATCGTCAATCTTGCAGAAAAAAATATGGATACGATTTTGCCGGGATACACCCACATGCAGCGCGCACAGCCGGTGCTTTTCTCCCATCACCTGATGGCATACTACGAAATGTTTTCCCGAGATGCGCAACGATTGGATGACAGTTTGAAACGTATAAACGTGATGCCTTTGGGAAGTGCCGCCCTGGCAGGTACCACCTATCCCATTGACGGGGAATATACCGCCGAAATTCTTAATTTCCCAAAAGTGTCGGCAAACAGCATGGATGCAGTTTCAGACCGTGATTTTATTATTGAGTTTTTATCATCGGCAAGCATCTGCATGGTGCATTTCAGCCGCCTGTCGGAAGAGTTGATTCTATGGTCCTCATCCGAGTTTGCTTTTACTGAACTTCCCGACTCATTTGCCACAGGCAGCAGTATTATGCCCCAGAAGAAAAATCCAGACGTTCCTGAACTTGTTCGCGGTAAAACAGGCCGTGTTTTTGGAGACCTTATGGCCATGTTATCCATGATGAAATCTTTACCGCTTTCATATAACCGCGACATGCAGGAAGATAAAGCAATATTGTTCGACGCGGTGGATATTTTAAAATCCTGCATACATATTTATACCAAAATGCTCCCTAAAATAAAAATAAACAGCGAAATAATGGGAAAAGCCGCATCCAAAGGCTATTTGAATGCAACAGACCTGGCCGATTATCTCGCTGTCAGAGGCATACCCTTTAGAGAAGCACACGCCTGTGCGGGCCAGGCAGTCAGGTATGCGCTTGACAAGAAAAAGGAGCTTCATGAATTGTCACTAAAAGAGTTGCAATCCTTTTCCCCCGTAGTTGAAGAGGACATCTTTAAATTTCTGGGTACAAGGGAAATGGTTAACCGGAGAAAATCTGCCGGCGGAACAGCCACAGAAAACGTAAAGGCAGCAATAAAAAAAGCAAAAAAGGATTTGAAAAATAAGTTGCAAAGGTGATTAGTTTGAAGAGCCTGATATTCATTTTACTTGCCGTCGTCTTTGTTTTACCCGGATGTGGCAAAAAAGGTCCGCCTGTTCCTCCGCGGCAAAAGGCGATTCCGGCCGTCAATGATTTAACATACGGTATTGATGGTACCACACTTACCCTGACCTGGACGGTCCCCCCTAAAAAAGAGAAAGTAAAAACAGATCCGGATGGGTTCATGGTATACAGATATAAAAGGCCGCTGTCGGATTCTGCCTGTAAAAACTGCCCCAAGCTGTTTGAAAGGGTGTCGGATATTCCGCTAAATATGCAGATTGATAAGCCCGGTTATAAACATAAGAATATGGAATACCGTGAAGAAATCGAGAAAGGATTTTTATATACATATAAAGTAATTTTTTATACTAAAAACGGTGGGTCCAGCACGGATTCAAATTATGTGGAGTTCAGCTTTTAAACTCAAACAGCTTCCTCATTTACAACGGAACCTGCTTATGACAATTATTATAAGAACGACTTTTTTCCTGGAATTACCGGAAAGTCTTTTAGGCAAATTCCTGGGTGAAAAACCTGTCCATAAATTTATGAAAAGTTGAAATTATGCATCATTTTACCTATCGCCAAAATCAGCTGCACTGTGAAGATGTGCCGCTTAAAGAAATAGCTGAAAAGGTGGGAACTCCATTTTATATATACAGCTATGCGACTTTAAAACGACATTTTGTTGCTTTTGACCAGGCATTTGAAGGGGTAAAACGGCTGGTTTGTTACAGTGCAAAAGCAAATTCTAACCATGCCATTTTAACATTGTTAAAAAACCTTGGCAGCGGGCTGGACATTGTTTCCGGCGGTGAGCTGTACCGTGGACTCAAGGCCGGTATTTCACCTGACCGGATTGTCTATTCGGGGGTAGGAAAGCGTATTGACGAGATCGACTATGCCCTTAAGTCCGGTATTTTAATGTTTAACGTTGAATCTCTTGAAGAGCTTGACCTGATCGATAAGCGGGCCGCTAGGTTAAAAAAGAAAGCCCCGGTGGCCATTCGCGTGAATCCCGATGTTGACCCGCAGACCCATCCTTATATTTCAACGGGATTGAAAAAAAACAAGTTCGGGATTGATAGGAAGACTTCAGTGGAAGGATATAAAGCAGCAAAGGCGCTGGAAAATATACAGATAATAGGGATTGACTGTCACATCGGTTCACAGATTACACAGGTTCAACCTTTTAAAGAAGCGTTAAAAAGTTTGAAATCTCTGATTGCTGAGCTGAAAGAGATCGGGATCGAAATAAAATATCTTGATATGGGGGGAGGTCTCGGAATTACATATGATGATGAGTCTCCACCCCATCTTAATGAGTATGCCAAAGCGATTGTTGAATCATTGAAAAAGGACAACCTTAAACTTATTCTTGAGCCTGGCAGGGTGATAGTGGGAAATGCCGGAATTCTGGTTACCAAGGCGTTGTTCAGGAAATCGAGCAGTGTTAAAGAGTTTATTATTGTTGATGCAGGAATGAATGATCTTTTACGCCCAACCCTGTATAATGCATTTCATGCCATTTGGCCGGTGGTAAAAAACGGTGATGAACTGGTAAAAGCTGATATTGTCGGGCCTATTTGTGAAAGCAGTGATTTTCTTGCTGCCGACCGGAAGCTTCCTGATGTAAAAAACGGTGACCTTATAGCGGTGATGAGTGCCGGTGCATACGGATTTGCCATGGCATCAAATTATTGTTCCAGGCTGAAGGTGGCTGAAGTGATGGTAAGGGATAACCGATTTCACGTGGTCACCCAACGGCAGGATTACCAAGATCTGGTCAGAGGAGAGTCGGTGCCACCGTTTATAAGCATATGAAAAAAATCAAATTCTATAAAATGAGCGGCAGTGGCAATGATTTTATCATCATCGACAACCGGGAGCATGTCGTTGAAGAAAAGAATCTATCGAATTTTATTTCAAGTGTATGCCGCAGAAAAATGTCTGTGGGTGCGGACGGAATGATACTGATTGAAAATGCTGACAGTGTTGATTTTAAGTGGCGTTTTTTCAATTCCGACGGAAGCAGGGCTGAAATGTGCGGTAACGGGGCAAGGTGTGCGGCACGGTTTGCCTACTTAAATGAAATTGCCGGGCCCCGGATGTCCTTTGAAACCGATGTGGGGATTATCTCGGCCCAGGTTAAAGATGATCTGGTGAAAGTAAAAATGACGGATGCGCAGGATCTTAAGGTCGATTTAACTGTAAATACGGCCGATGGAGCTATAACAGTCAGCAGTATCAATACCGGTGTGCCCCATGTAGTCATGGCCGTGGATAATATAGATGATGTTGAGGTTGTTGAACTGGGCCGGAAGATCCGGTATCACAAAAAATTTGCTCCTGCTGGAACCAATGTCAATTTTTACTGTCCGGTGGAGAAAGATAAAATATCGATACGAACCTATGAACGAGGGGTGGAAGACGAGACTCTGGCATGCGGCACAGGCGCGGTTGCCAGTGCGCTGGTTTACGCAAATAAAACAAAGGTAAAATCACCCATAGCTGTCAGGACAAAAAGCGGTGGGTGGCTGTTGATTTTTTTTACAGAAGAAAAGGGGGTGTTTGGAAATATTTATCTCCAGGGAGATGCGCGTATCATTTACAGGGGTGAAATGTCAGAAGATGCTATAAACTATGTTCGTGCGGAAATTTTACCAAAGGAAACAAGACATGATGAGAATTGAAAAATCCAACAGGATAAGCAGTCTTCCGCCATACCTGTTCAAAGAAATTGACAGGCAAAAGGAAGAAGTAAAAAAACGCGGCATGGATATTATTGATCTGGGTGTGGGTGATCCGGATATGCCGACTCCGGGACACATTATTGAAGCCTTGAACAAGGCCGCGCAGGATCCGGCAAATCATAAATACCCGTCATATTCCGGTATGGGTGATTTTAATGATGCGGTTGCCCGATGGTATAAGCGAAGATTTAAGGTGACGGTCGATCCCGCCAAGGAAGTTGTGACACTTATCGGCTCAAAAGAGGGGATTGCTCATATTTCCCTTGCCTTTATCAATCCAGGGGACGCAGCCCTGGTGACAAATCCCGGTTATCCCGTGTATGACATTGGTGTTAAGTTTGCAGGCGGGGAGACATATTTCATGGATCTGTTAAAGGAAAATCGTTTTCTGCCGGATCTTGAAGCCGTGCCGGCGGATGTGGTTAAGAAAACAAAAATGATGTTTCTTAATTATCCCAACAACCCCACATCAGCAGTGGCCAACGGGGAGTTTTTCAAACAAGTTGTTTCCTTTGCACAGGCGAATAATATTATTATATGCCACGATGCCGCATACACGGAATTGGCTTTTGACGGATACCGCCCGGAAAGTTTTCTGGAAACAGATGGGGCCGCAGATGTGGGTATAGAATTTCATTCCCTTTCCAAGACATACAACATGACCGGTTGGCGTATCGGATTTGCGGTGGGCAGGGCAGAGGTGATTCAGGCCCTTGGCCAGATTAAAAGCAATATTGATTCCGGTGCTTTTCAGGCAGTGCAATTTGCTGGAATAGCTGCTCTTGAAGAGGATCAAACCTGTGTCCGTGAAATGAACGCAGAATATACCAAGCGTCGTGATATTCTGGTTGATGGGCTGCTGAGCGTGGGACTTTCGGTGGAAAAGCCAAAGGCAACTTTTTATACCTGGATTGAGGTTCCTCGAGGTTACACATCAGCAGAATTTGCCAGTCACCTGTTGCTAAAAGCAGGTATTGTTGCCACGCCGGGCAATGGATTCGGGAAAGCCGGTGAGGGGTATGTTCGAATGACGCTAACGGTCAGCCAGGATAGGCTTAAGGAAGCGGTTGACAGAATCCGTAATATCGGTTTTTAAATGAAAAGGCATGCGGTTTATATTTGTGTGGGTTCCAATATCGGAAATAAACTTGAAAACTGCAAAAAAGGTGTTGACGCACTGATAAGGTCGGGTGCAGTGATGCTCAAAGCCCAGTCTCCCTACTATAAAACCGATCCTGTGGATTATGTGGATCAGGACTGGTTTATTAATTACGCCATAAAGATTGAAACTTCATTAAATCCTTTTAAACTTTTAAGCAGGCTAAAGTCCATTCAGCAACATGCCGGTCGCACCAATGATACCATACGGTTTGGCCCCCGTATTCTTGATATGGATATCATTTTATTTGGCAGTGTGGTTATAAATTCAAAGGATTTGATCGTTCCGCATCCAAGGATGCATACAAGGCGCTTTGTATTAAAGCCTATTTGTGATATAGATGCGGATGTCGTTCATCCTGTTTTTAAAAAAAACATGAAATATCTTCTAGAGCATCTAAATGATGGAGAACAGGGGATAGAAGAGTATAAATGCGATTACTGATCATTATAGGGATTGCATACCTTGCATACCGGGCTTTGAAATCCTGGATGCTGAAAAATGTATCCACAGAGAAAACGGTAACCGGACAAAAAGCTGGTGAAATCGATGATGTAATGGTAAAGGATCCTTTTTGCCAGGTTTATTTTCCTAAAAGAAACGGGGTGCATCTGAAAGTTGATGGCAAAGATCTCTATTTTTGCAGCAGGGAGTGCAGAGACCGGTTTATTGAAATGAGGAAGAAAACATAAGGCAGAAGAAAAGTAAACAATCTACCTTCAGAGGATATGATTTTAAAAATGATACAGATTTTTAGAGAGCATATAATTTTGCCATAAATATATTCCGTTTTAAACGATGAGAAACTCGTATATAAGAGCTCGTAAAGAAAGAACAGACTGACCATATTATAATTGATTTCGTTATTAGAACTATCTTAATAAATTGACCATATTCTCTCAAAGTTCTTTCTTAACGATCTCTAATACACTCGGACAGTTTCCTCATTTAAAACGGAACATATTTATGGCAATTACTATAACCGAAAATATTGTCACAGGAGGTTTTTATAGATGAAATTTTTTATTGATACGGCAAACATAAACGAAATTAAAGAAGCCGCTAAAATGGGAATGGCTGACGGCGTGACCACCAACCCGTCTTTGATTTCTAAAGAAGGGCGTGATTTTGAAGAGGTGATTAAGGAAATTTGTCAAATTGTGGATGGGCCCATAAGCGCTGAAGTCATAAGCACAGATGCCGAGGGTATGGTTAAAGAGGCTCGTCATCTGGCCGGTATCCATAGCAATATAGTAGTAAAAATTCCCATGACCGTGGATGGATTGAAGGCAACACGCACCCTTACCGCCGAGGGAATAAAGACAAACGTTACCCTGGTTTTTTCACCCCTGCAGGCCCTTATGGCGGCTAAAGCCGGGGCGACCTATGTGAGTCCGTTTGTGGGACGTCTTGACGATTTGTCCCATGAGGGGCTGTTGCTAGTGGAACAGATTGTTGAAATATACAGCAACTATGGCTATGATACTGAAATTATTGTGGCCAGCGTGAGAAACCCGCTTCATGTACTTGATGCTGCAATGATGGGGGCGGACATTGCCACCATACCTTTTAATGTGCTTGGCAAGCTGGCTGCGCATCCTTTGACAGATAAAGGACTGAAAAGCTTTCTGGATGACTGGGACAAGATGAAAAAACAATAAGACCCTAAGGAAAAAAATGTTACCCAAAGGCGGTTTAAAAAAAATATTGAGTCATCCGAACAGCTTGACCCTTTTCAGGATTCTGGCTGTGCCGGTCATTGTCATCCTGTTGTTGTTTCCTAACAGATTGCTTACATTTGTCGCCGCCATCATATTCAGTGCAGCGGCAATTACCGATTATCTTGATGGATACCTTGCTCGGCGAAGGGGGCTGGTGACTGACCTTGGAAAGGTCATGGATCCGGTTGCCGACAAGCTTTTGGTTTCCTGTTCGTTTATTATGCTGGCATCACTTCACTGGATACCCGCATGGATCGTGTGTATCATCATCGGCAGGGAAATTGCCGTTACCGGACTAAGAAACATCATCGCTGAAAAGGGGGAGGATATTTCCGCCTCCTGGCTTGGAAAATATAAAACAGGGTTTCAAATCGCAGCCATTATACCGCTGATATTTCATTATCCGTATTTTGGAATTAACTTGAATGCGATTGGCTATTTTTTTTTGATAGGGGCTCTGGTGTTTACCGTATGGTCAGGTGTTGACTATTTTGTAAGATTTAGAAGGCTGCTTAAACTGTAAGGGCTTGGGAAGAAACAAGTTTATATCTGCCGCAACGATGCATCCCGCCCGGCGGAATGGCAAAAATTGGGAATATAATTGATATTCTTACAGTTTTACACCTTACTATACGGGCACCTCAACTGCAAAAATGCGGACTTATTTTCCCCCGAGCCTTACGCTTTTTTATTGACAAAAATTATTAAAGACTCTAAATAAAAATAATTGAGCGGGAATAACTCAGTGGTAGAGTGCGACCTTGCCAAGGTCGAAGTCGCGGGTTCAAATCCCGTTTCCCGCTCCATTTTTTGGCGGCATAGCCAAGTGGTAAGGCAGCGGTCTGCAAAACCGCTATTCACCAGTTCGAATCTGGTTGCCGCCTCCAATTGAAAATGAGAATTGGCGTCCACACGCCATGTTAAACAAGGTTATGTCAGGCAAAGCCATCCCGACCTTATATCGGGGTGGCTTTTGTATTTCTTGGATCTTGAAAGTGATATACTGTTTCTCAAAAATATATTTCGTTTTAAACGATGAAAAGCTCGTATATAAGAAATCGCAAAGAAAAAACTCACTGTCTTTATTATAATTAATTTCGGTATGACAACGGCTACAATAAATTAACCATATTGCATTTAAGTTCTTTCTTAACGATTTCTAATACACTCAGACAGTTTCCTCTTTTAAAACGGAACATATTTTTGAGAAATTACTATAGATAGCAAGGAGGCATCACTGTGTTCATCAAAGTATCTGTTTTGTGCGCCTATTTCCTGATTGTGCTTGGCATCGGTTTTATTGCCCGCACCCGCTGGAAATCATCTCCGGAAACCTACTTTCTGGCGGACAGAAAACTGGGCACCCTCATTCTGCTGGGAACCATGATTGCCACCAATTTTTCCGCCTTCACCGTTTTTGGCACTTCCGGTGCAGGCTATCGGGACGGGTATGCATTTTTTCCTATCATGGGTTTTGGTACGGGGTTTATGGCTCTGACTTTCTGGATAATTGGTCGGAAAATATGGCAGGTCGGTCGGAAATATGGATTGGTCACCCCACCGGAGTTGGTCAAAGAGTTGTATCAAAGCCCTTTTTTGTCCTTTTTATTCGCTCTGGTTATGATCATTTTTACCATTCCTTACCTGGCACTTCAGCCCATGGCCGCCGGTTATGCCCTGGAAGAGCTTTTAGGCCTTCCCTATTTTTATGGATGTATTCTGGTGACCGGTATTATTTTACTGTACACCCTGCGTGGAGGACTGCGGGCGGTGGCATGGACAGATTTGTTTCAAGGTATGGTCCTGTTCCTTTTGCTAATTGCGTCACTGATTATTGTGGCATGGCATCATGGGGGATTTATTGAAGCCAACCAAAAAGTCCTGGCTTCAAATCCGGAACTTTTTTCACGACCCGGTGGGCAGGGAAAATATACGCTGGGAATCTGGTTTAGTTTCATGGTGCTTTGGTTTCTTTGTGACCCCATGTTTCCGCAGCTGTTCCAGCGATTTTTTTCCGCCCGAAATGACCGCAGTATTTCTCGCATTATGATCTTTTATCCGATGGTTTGCAGTGTGGTTTTTTTAATGCCGATTGCTGTGGGAGTTCTCGGGCATCTTTCTTTCCCGGGACTGGTGGGCAAACAGGCTGACCGTATTTTACCTCTGGTGTTGATTTTAATCTCAGGCGATTTTATGGCCGCACTGATTATGGCAGCCGGACTGGCGGCCCTCATGTCCACTATGGATTCTCAACTGTTGACGTTAAGTTCTATTTTTACCAGAGACGTGGTTCCCTTGTTTCAGAAAGCAACTAAAGAAACCAGTGCATCCGGTCGTATCTTAGTGGTTTTGCTGAGCCTGGCCGGTCTCGCACTGGCCTATCGCCCGCCGGCTACCATTCTTCAGATTGCCACCCAAACCTTTACCGGTTTGGCGGTTTTGTTCCCCACGGTGATATTCGGCCTCTATTTTAAAAGAGTCTTTTCCCTTGCTGCCATTTTTTCAATTATCTGCGGCGAAAGTGCGCTGATATGCTTTTATTTCAAACTGTTTACCACCAAAACATTTCTGCCGGTGATATGGGTGATGATCATCACCTTTTTGGTTTACCTTTTTACCCATGTATTCTTGTTGTGGAGGGAAAAAACACTGCAAATTTGCCTGCCCGAATGGCTATATGACAGATATGTTTGGCTCCTGTTGGTAATCTTTCTGCTTGCCATGGACTTCTGGGCATGGGGCAAAGTTGAGCCGGTCTTTTTCGGGATTCCGCTATGGGTCGGGTATTTTGTTGGGCTGTCTGCATTGCAAACAGTTATAATGGGACACCTGATAAACCAAACAAGTGCAAAAAACAGTTAAAAATGATATTCAACAGCGGCAAAAATACCTTTCTGGCTGACAGCCTGTCCCTCAACTTTTGCCAAAATAGAAGGGGTCAGGAAAATTTCAACTCCGGCAAAAGCACCAAAACTATGTTCGTTTTCCAGCTCATCCTCGTATATTAATGAAGTTACAGATGGAGCAAGACCGGTAAGCTGTTCACGCCTGGTCTTTTCATCATATTTTAAAAAAACCCCTCCGAGATAAACGGCATACCTGGGGCGGGAAAAGCCAATTTCCCCCTTAATTGACAAGTCTTTAAATTCAGTCTCTTTATTTTAAAATATTAATAAACTTATCATGTTATTTTCTAATTTTTGAACAGTTTAGTATAATATTTGTTAATTTATCGGTTACAATCTCAAATTGTTCACAAAATCATACAGCCTCATTTACAAAAACATAACTATCTTACCAGAATATTCTTCGTTCATCATCAGCTAAAGCATAACCAAAAGATATTACAATATATTTAATTTTTAATTCTAAGTGGAATGCAACTTGCAATAGTCTAGTTTCACGTTCTCCGAACCATTTGTTTTAACCTATTTTCTAAATAAATATTGCTCCAAAGAGGTAAAGCTATGCGAAAAGAGTGGTACGACTTATCCGTCTGGAAAATCATGCTATTTTTCTGTTTCTTTTTTCTTTCTTTCCAGACCTTTTGTTTTGCGGCCGATGTGACGCTGCGATGGGACGCGAATACCGAGACTGATCTCGCCGGTTATAAACTGTATTATAAAACCGACACACCCGGTTCTCCTTATAATGGCACGGGGGCTGATCAGGGGGCTTCACCGGTAGATATTCCGCTGGGAAGCCTGAGCGATCCAAATAACCCTGAATTCACCATTACCGGGCTGGATGCCAGCCATATTTATTTTCTTGTTCTTACCGCATATGATACCGAAGAAAACGAAAGCGGCTATTCCAATGAGGTATCTACCTTTTATATTTCTTCGCCGCAAAACGGCTTTTCTGTCAACCACGCCGATCATACGTCTTTTAACGTGGCAGGGCGGGGAGCCGGTGGGGCCAATGTAGAAATTTATTCAGGCAGCACACTGGTAGGGTCAACCACAGTAAATGCGGATGGCAGCTGGTCAGCCAATGTAAATTTCACATCCGTAACTGAAGGTGCGGTCAGCTTAAGTGCAAAAATAAATTCGTTGACCTCTAATACCGTGAGTGGAACACTCGATATTTCCGCACCTCAGATCAGTTCAACTCCCACTGTAACTCAGCTGACTGAAAGCACAGCAGTGATTGAATGGACATCAAACGAACCGGGCAACAGTATGGTGCAGTATGGCACCTCCAGCAGTGGTTGGGGAAGCTATGCATTAAGCCAAAATAGTGACAATTTGATGTCAAATCATAGCATCTCCTTAACCGGGCTTTCGGAAAACACCACCTATTTTTTCCGTGTCGGCTCCACCGATGCTTGTGGTAACGGCCCAACTCAAATCCCAAATACCACCAACCCCTCTGACGAGTATACTTTTAGCACCCTTCAGTCATATCCTCCATCAATGGTAGAGTTTCCCGTTATTAATTTTGATAATCATACTATTGCTGTTACCTTCAGCAAGCCAAATATGCAAAATGCAACCGTTGAAGCAAATTACAGCTTTAGTCCTTCCCTTAATTTTATCACACCAGGGGGATCTGATGATATTATCCACACGGGAGGAAGTACATATCGTCTTTCAATGGCCTCAATATCCCGTAACGCGGTGTTTACATTGACGGTGAGCAGCGTTACAGACTCTAATGGAAACCCGGTGACTCCCAGCTCTATCAAAATAAACGATAATGACAATGATGACATGGCTGATGACTGGGAGGTTAATAATGGACTGAGCCCGTACATGGACGACAGCACCCTGGACTTAGACGGCGACGGATATACGAATTACCAGGAGTATCAGTGCGGTACTGATCCTGGTGACGGGGCCTCAATACCTTTTGATATCATTGAGGCGTTGCCACACCATAACTCCGGAATCACAGATTCCTGGCGCGTACCGAACAATTCCTCATTTGCTGTGTTTATAGAATCTGCCAACGGAATAAATATAAATCAAAACAGCATCAACTTTATTATTAACGATGGGAACCAGGTGTATGAGCGGAACTTAAGTTCCAACACCGTCCGTGTGGTCAAACTGTCGGATGATGACGATTCCCAGGTTACCCTACTCTGGGCTGTGTATGACCGTTCGCAGGATAGCCATGCAAATTATGAATTTGATGCCAACGTCAACATTACCATTGACGCCTATGACACTAATGGAAACGTAATGAACCAGGAAAGCTACGATTTTAATGTCGAATCTGAAGCAGAGCATGATGTGGCACACCACCCGAGCAATCTGCCGGACGTCAGTGCAGTTGATTCTGGAGATCCGGCCCTTGGAGGTGTTTATGATACCGGTATCCAGGTAAACAGCGGCGATCTGGAAGGTGCAATGATTGTTTATAACAGCGCCGAACCGGTTCCACCTGCATTTGCACCTGCCAATGAAATTCCAGTCATCGATTTGCCAGGGGTAAACCCGGTTGGAATCCCCATGCATTTCCAGCCGCCCACGGTGTATGATACGCCGGTCAAAGTTTTTATTCCGTGTCCGGGATATACCGATGTTAGCAGCCTCAGTATATATTACTATAATGGCACCAGCAGTGTATTGGCTTGCGACGCTGATGGCAATACCCTTCCGGCAGGTGAAGGCTGGATGGTTCCGGGATCAAGGATGGATCACAACAACGGAAGTCCATCCTGCATAGAAATTCAGGTATATCACTTCTCTGGGATTCAGCCAGGAACATCCTCAGCCTCGGTGACAGACGGTTCGTCAGGCGGCGGTGACAGTGCCGACGGCGGGGGTTGTTTTATCGGTAGTGCCACTTTTGACTCAAGAACCGAAAGACATGTTCAAATCTTAGCTGAATTTAGAGATAAGTATCTTTTAACCAACGGGATAGGCAGGAAAATGGTAAATTTTTACTACCAGAAATCTCCACCGATTGCCGATTATCTGCGCAGGCATCCAGGCCCGAGAAAATTTGCAGAATATGCGCTCATCCCGCTGACCATTTTGGCCTATCTTATGTTGTTTGACCGCACGCTTCTTTTATTGCTGTTTATTACTTTCATGCTCATTACCGTTTTGTACATCGCAAGATGCATTTTTATTCGTCTTGAGCCAATAGGCAGAAGACCCAATGAATTTTTCTTTCGATCAAAGGGATGCCATCAATGGCAATGATGTAACAAAATACACACGCAATTCAAATAGAAAAAAACCACAAGATTGTTGTCATTTCCAAGATGTTCTGGTTTGATAAAGGACAGTATTGTTAGTGCTGTCCTTTCCAGGCCCTTCTCTATTAACGCCCTGACTGTTGGATTGGTAACAAGTTGAATTTACCATAGGAGCCACTGGGTACACAGGGACAACTAGCTAAAAAAAGATACTTTTTTGGTGTTCTCTGCCGTATAAGCGGTTAATAATGACTTTTTACAATACCCACCCGGTAAATTTCACGCACAATTCATTTATAAACGGTTGGAAACATTCTGGCTTTTCACTGGGTCAAATGAATACAACGATTTATTTATGAATTGACAATCACCCTACCTGTGCATATACTTTAGCCTAATACATGTTTTTTTTCTTCACATTCAGTTGAATTTCATTGTTCTATAAATCCGGTTATCAGTTTATATTGATTATTTTTCCAGGAGCTTAACTGTTTTTGTATGTACTCAAAAAAATCAAATCCCGATACCCCAATTAATCGGTTAAAAGAGATATCCACATGGGTCTCTTCGGTACAAGACATTGATCAGCTCCTTGAGCTTATCATAGAAACCGCCACCCGGATGATGGATGCCAAGGCCAGTTCGTTACTGTTGGTTGATAAAAAAACAAACAAGCTTTTTTTTAAGGTGGCCACCGGGGAAAAGAAAGTAGATATCAAGAAATTTGAAATCGGTATGGGGCAGGGAATCGCAGGCTATGTTGCTGAAAAAGGAGAGCCTTTGCTTATACCCGATGTTAGCTCTGACCCGCGTTGGTACAGGGAGATAAGTGATTCAATAGGATTTAAAACACGCTCCATCGCCTGTGTACCGATGAAGATAAAAGGTGAAACCATAGGGGTGGTTGAAATCATTGACAAAATAACCGGAGACCCGATTCAGCATGAGGATTTAAAAACCCTGTCGGTATTTGCCGATCTGGCCGCACTGGCCATAGGTGACGCCCGAAAAATTGCAAACAATAAAAAAGAAATCAAAAGCCTTAAAGAAGAACTCGAGCATAAATATGAAATTATCGGAGAGAGCAATGCGTTAAAGAAGGTCATATTTGATGCCGTAAAGGTGGCAAATTCTAAAGCAAGCGCCCTTATTTTAGGAGAAAGCGGAACCGGCAAGGAATTGCTGGCCCGGTTAATTCATCGTTCAGGCTTAAGGAAAAGTCAGCCCATGATTGTTTTAAATTGTGCGGCTTTGCCGGAAACATTGCTCGAAGATGAGCTTTTCGGGCACGAAAAGGGAGCGTACACCGGTGCTTTGGGAAGAAAAATCGGAAAATTTGAACTGGCAGACGGAGGTACCATATTTCTCGATGAAATTGCAGAGATGAGCCCTGGAATGCAGGCAAAACTTCTTCGAATTCTTCAGGAGGGTGTTTTCTACCGGGTAGGTGGAAACAAATCGATTCCAGTTGATGTGAGAGTGATTTCTGCCACCAATAAAAATATATTGAATGAAATCTCCGAGGGTCGGTTTCGAGAAGATTTATACTACCGCCTGAACGTCGTTGAAATTCAGATGCCGCCATTGCGCGAAAGGATGGATGACATCCCTTTACTGGCCAAGCATTTCTTAAATATTTTCAAGCTGGAAAGAGGACTATCCCATCTTACAATTTCAAAAGGAGCCATGAAATACATGCTCGCTTATGACTGGCCCGGGAATGTCAGAGAATTGAAAAATGCCATAGAACGGGCAGTGGTGATGGGCAACGGTATAGAAATTTTGCAGGAAGATCTCCCCAACTTTGCTTCAAACACAAAATATCCCGGCATGGAGGTGGGATTGACTCTCAAAGAGGCCATAGACAGCTTCAAAAAGGAATTCATAGCTTTAAACCTCAAACATACCAACGGAAACAGAAGTCTTGCTGCACAAACCATGTGTATTCAGAGAACCTACCTGTCTCGCCTGATATCAAAATATGACCTGCATTAAAGCGCAGCCCCATTTTGATGAATTCGTAAAAAGTTATTTGATGTCACTCAGCGGTACGTTGCCTAAAAATAATTTGTTCATCATATCAGGCGATGATAATTTGATTGTTTGAAAGTTGAATTTATTCTGGCCGCATCAATAGAAATATTTATTTTTTGGATATTTATAAGAATGACCATAAAAACGAAATAGGGCATGTATTCCAATAAATATTAAAAATTGAGGAAGATGATTTCACTAAAAGTGGAATAAACCACGGGAACAACACCATAGAGGGGTTTGAAGGACCACGTCGTTGGCAAGAGACGGATAAGCGCAGACTTCTGAAGGAGGCGTTTTGAAACTGTTTCAGCTAGGTAGTATAACAATGATATCGGTTATAATTATTGTCGGATGTTCAGGTTTTGGGAAACTCGCAATTCAGCCAAAGCATGAAGCTAAGACGGCTATGGAGGAACTGATAAGAAATATTGATGATTATGATATTCACTATTTTGGGTATGGCAAAAAATTTGTATCGGGTATCATTTTTGACCCTAAAAGAGACAAAAAAAAGCTGCTGCCGGGTGATAAATGGGTGAAAATTGATAAACAGACGACAATCTCAGATATTGTCAAAAGAATGAAAGGTGGCAGCAATTTTCCGGGATTCATTCCAACCCTTTACAAAATTTTAGCACCTGATGATGCGTTTTATGGGTATCTGTTCACCGGATGGTCTCATATTGTGCTTAAAAAAATCGATAAGGATACTTTGTCTGTATATGGGTTAGATGACCCACCGGAATATCTAGATATAAGGGAAAATATCCTGTTGGATAATAACTTTTTTCTAAAAGTTGGATAAAACCAACTGGCTGAATAGTATGCTGCTTTTAAAAATGATTGTTGAGGTTTTACAGCTCAGGTGCCAAAGACAGTGTTTCATTTAACCTCGGTTGTTTCTGTTCGAGTGTCGTTGTTTTATCACTTACTACTAGAAATATTTTAGCTACTGCTGTACTTTTTTGACTTTTTTATGTTATTGATAAAGAGGGTGATATAAATAACTATAATCTATTCAGCGGGCATGATATCATCGCATACTTACGCTGAAACAGGATACGTTCCGCTCTATAGAATGTGTTGGGACTAATTTCTTTGAGGAGGTTTTCCCATTAAACCGGACCCACCTTATAACGCAGTTCTGGGGCTCAATAAGGCCCCGTTTTCAAATGAAGTTGACCACGCCTTTTTTTATGACTTTACGCCCTTTGTTCAAAGATTAAACGTTTTAAGACGTCTGGTTCAGGGCCGTGACTTTCTCATTCTGGTTATCGGGGAAAAAGGGAGCGGGAAAACCACCATGCTCAATGAGTTTCTTATTTCTGCCAAAGGAAACTGGCACACATGCCGAATCCGTGCGCAAGCGACAACCAATTCCGACAACTCGCCGTCTCTTGATAACCTCAATGCACACAGGGCGTTTATTCTGCCCGATGATGACCCTCCGATTGTTATGTTTGACGATGCGCATGAACTGACCGGGGTTGAATTGCAGTATCTGCTAAAGGATGCACTTGCGCCGGGAGGCAACCGGAAATTAAAGCGCCTGATTCTCTTTGGTGAGCCAACTATCAATGCAACCATGGCCTCTCTTGCTGCACCGTTTGCCAGAGAAACAGTGGTAAATAAGGTCCATGTGTCCCTGTTAAATGAAACCCAAACGCACGATTACCTTTTTCACCGACTCAAGGTTTCAGGACTCACCGGGAAAAATCCTTTTAAATCCGAAGATATCAAGTCTATACATAAGGCTGCAGGTGGACTTCCCGGTCGTATTAATGAAAAAGCGCATGCGTTTCTGTTAAACAGGCTTTCAGGTGAAAAACCCTCTTTCCGATCCAGCCGGCTTGTCGGCATGGTTAAAAAACCTTTTTTCATAATGGCAACTTGTATTGCAGTACTCGTCCTGGGTATGTTTCTTTTTTTCTTCAAAGGGAAAACCTCAAATATTCCCGCTGCAGATATCCTTGAGCCAAAAGCCCAGATTTCAACTAGCGTGAAAAAAACAGCTAAAAAACCTCACGGTCCTCCTGTTACTGACAGCTCTGCTGCTACTTTAAATGGCTCTGGAAAAGTTCGTCATTCGACTGCCAAGCAGGGGTATAAAATGAGCAAAGGCGATCCGATAGTATCGTTAAAAGCCAAAACCCGGGCCGGCAAAGAGAAAATAAAACCGTATGGTATTATTGGGGAAAAGAAAAAAAAAGAAAAGACTGTTGCTGAGAAATCAAAAAATGCCAAGACGATTCATCGTGAAAGTTGGCTCCTTGCTCAGAATTCGTCACATTTTACCATACAGCTTATCGGTTTGCACAATGAAAAATCTATTCATAAATTTATAGCGAAATACAAGCTGTTTAATCAGGCAGCATATTATAAAACGCTTTACCGCAAAAAAGACTGGTACCCTTTGCTTTATGGTGTTTATCCCAGTAGAAAGGAAGCTTCGTCCGCCATTAAAAAATTGCCGCAGGAACTCCGTAAATTATCACCCTGGATTCGTAGTTTTTCATCCATACAACAGATAATAAAAAGCCTTCGAGGGTGACCTCAGGTGGTTAAATATAGTTGCCATGAACAAAAGCCGAAAAATAATTCTCCTGATCGTAAGAGGCATGGGAGTCATTCTGATTGCCTTTCTTATCTTCATTCTTGTTTCACCAATGCTGATCAACCTGGAATCGGCCAAAGAGAAAATTATCTTTCATCTTTCCGCAAAAACGGGAGGCGATCTGCACTATGAAAAGATCGATCTTTATTATTTTCCCCGCCCCCATGCAGTTATTTATCAGCCCCGTTTTTCTATGCCGGGAAATATCTCAGGGACACTGGCAAATTTAAAAGTTTATCCTGCAATTTTTTCTTTATTTACCGGAGATGTAAGAGTTTCCAAGTTACAGCTGATCACCCCAACCTTTGATATTAAGCTTCCCATTAGCCAAAAGAAAAAAAACGCAGTGATCTCTGCTTCGTTTGCCCGGGAAATGTTAACCCGTGCTTTGACATATCCTGCATTAAATCAGTCCAGTTTTTTTATAGAGGTCAAAAGCGGCAGGTTGAATTTATATGATGAAAATAAGGTGGTATTTAATTTTATAAATATTAATGCAAATACAAGGCTCCTGTTAAACAGGCTTACCATTGACCTTGCCTGTCAATCAAACCTGTGGAAAAATATCTCTATGAAGGGGCGGATCGATCCACATCTATTTACCGTCAAAGGACAGGTTGATGTAACACTCTTTAATCCTAAAGTGTTGATTGACTATCTTTTCCCCGATACTGGATTGAAAGTTTCGACTGCAGGAATCAATCTGATTCTTGATTTTAAATCAGACAAACATCATGCGCTGCACGCAAAGGTGAAAAGCCATGAATCCCACCTGGCTGTGCTTCATCAAAATGAGAATGTTGCCATACAAGCCAAAAGCCTTATTTGTAAATTGAATATGGATGAGGAGAAGACAAAAGTCTCTCTTTCCAACCTTGTGCTGGATTACCCGAAACTCAGAGCATCCGGACAGTTTTTATTGAACCGGATGGTAAACCAAACCAGTCTTGATATAGACGTTAAAAAAGCAGATGTCGGGTCAACGCGCAAAGTTGCCCTGGCCCTGGCAGGAACTAACGGTATCACTAAAGACATCTTTGAGGTTGTCAAAGGGGGGAATATTCCCGAAATCACGTTTAAAACCTTTGGGAAATCTCCTGCGGACCTGGGGAAATTAGAAAATATTTTTTTGCGGGGGAGGCTGCGTGACGGCAATATTTTTGTTCCCGCAGCACTCCTTGACCTTAAAGATGTCAATGGCAGCGTGACCCTTTCCAATGGTATTCTGGCGGGGGAAAATATTAAAGTCCGTTTGGGAAATTCGGTGGGGACCAGTGGGATCTTGGAATTGGGATTTGAAAAGAACATCCCGTTTTACGTGGAAACATTCATTCAGGCTGATTTGGCACAGCTGCCTCCAATTCTTAAAAGACTGGTAAAAAACCAACCATTTTTACAGGAACTTTCACAAATAAAGAAGGTGGGTGGAAGTGCCCTGGGAAAAATGGTTTTAGACGGAAATACGGAGTCAGTCGACGTTGGGGTCTATGCTTCTCAAATTAATCTTAAGGCGCGTTACGGGCGTATCCCATATCCGTTGCAAATTGAAGGCAGACGTTTTGCTTATAAAGGAAGGCAAATTTCATTTGATAATTTAAACGCTGCAATTGGAACATCCTCATTTTCTCGACTTTCAGGTGGCATAACCTGGAAAGATGAACCTCAGCTTAAAATTGAATCCCGCTCATCCATACTGAAGATGGGAGAAATTTATCCATGGCTTCTCTCTGGTGAAAACATTGCCGCTGTTTTTAAGGATTTTAAAATTTCACAGGGAATAGCCGCACTTTCCGCTATTAATATAAGCGGTCCGGTTTTAAGGCCCATGAACTGGCACATTAATATGAGAGGCAGTCTGGAAAATATAGTTATAAATTCGCCGCTGTCTCCAGATCCCATATTGGTGACTGACGGAAAATTAGATGTGACGGAAAGCACTATTCCGGGGATCGTCAAAAACAACTTCACCTTAGAATCGTCAAATCTGGGGTGGGGAAACAGCCGTTTTACTGCTGAGGGGAGCATGATTGTTTCCCAGGAAGGGCTCTGGATTTATACAGAACTTTCGGCTGATAAGATCGGGTGGGTCAGAGTGGATCAAATCGTAGAGTATGTAAATAAAAGGAGGGATCCCGGGTATGATGAAAAACACTGGACCCTGCCGGTGGAGGGTGTCTTCAGAATCAAATCAAATGTATTCACCTGTGGAGACTTATCATTTAATCCCACTTATGCTGATATTTTCCTGAAAAATAACAAAGTCTTTATCGATTTTACCAAGGCAAATCTGTGCGGGATTTCAGTCCCAGGATCTATAAAAATATCTTCAGGGAATATGGAGCTTTATTTATACCCTGTTGCCGAAAATCAGCAGTTAGGTCAGACAGTAACGTGTCATTGGGGAAAAAACCAGCTGGTAACCGGTCCTTTTAATCTTTCAGGAAAACTGTTTGCCATATCAGACAGCAAAGAGATCGGCAAAGTTTTAAATGGAAATTTGAAGTTTTCTGCTCAAGACGGGCGTATCTATCGCTATGAAATACTGGCAAAAATACTCGCTCTCTTAAATCTCTCCGAAATTTTTAGGGGAAAGCTTCCGGATGTAATAGAAGAGGGATTTGCCTATGAATCTATTAGGGCTGATGGGAACTTAACGAACGGCAAATTTGTGTTTGAAGAATTTATCATTGACGGTTCTTCAATGGCCGTCGTTTGCAAAGGCTATATCGATCTCGTCCGCGATGAGATGGATCTCATGGTTTTGGTAGCCCCATTTAAAACAGTTGACTTCATCATCAAAAAAATTCCCCTGGTGAACCATATCCTTGGAGGCAAGTTGGTCTCCATTCCATTCAGGGTTAAAGGAAATCCCGCAGATCCTGACATTATACCACTTTCTCCAACAGCGATAGGAGCCGGTATATTCGGGCTTTTAAAAAGAACCTTTGCCCTTCCTGTGGTCATCATGCAGCCTTTATTTACTGACAAGGAATATAAAGACACGGAACCTGCTATGGAGCAAAGAGGTCCTTAAATTTTTTTACCAAGCGATGCTTTAATTCTGCAATTTCTTTTATTTTAAAAATATAACCTATCAGGAAGAAAAGGGCTAAAAACAACGTGCCTGTGAGTGCTAAAACGGACAGGCTGCCTGAAATTGTTCCGGAATCAATGCTTAACAGCACTTTTGATTTAAACCACTCCAGGACCACTCCGATTGCCATGCTGATCACAATAATTTTAACATAGAAAAAATAGACAGCGTGACTTTCTTTATTGCCACTTCTCTTATTCCATAGACCATATAACAATATCACTTGGAAAATGGCCGAAACCGAAACAGCTAGGGCGATTCCTCTGGCACCCATGATATGCATGGAAAAAAAATAAAGGGGCACACTTAACAACACAGCGACCGTTATGAAAACTGCAGGAAAAAGTGTGTTCCCCATGGCATAATAGCCCCTGACGACCACAGTCTGGGCTGAAAAAGCAAAGACACCAATCAAAAAGAAAATCAGCATCGAAGATGTCAGTTCCGTGGCGGCAGCATCGAATTTTCCATGCTGAAACAGGATAAGAATAATTTCATGCCTGAGCACCATCATCAAAACGGAAAAAGGAATGACCAGTGATATAAGTCGCAGGATATTGTTCAGCAGGTTGTTCGATTCAGACATTTTATGTTCTGCAATCAGTTTGGCCATAAATGGATACATGGCCATTCCAATTGCCTGGCCGAAAAAGCCGGCCAGAATCATCATCACCCTGAAACTGAAATTCAAACAGGCCAGGTCTCCTCGAGGCATAAACGATCCAAAAAATTTAAACAGGAATTCCGCTGAAAACATCATGGTCAGGCCGATCATAAGCGGCAGAGTCAACAAAACGTATTTTAACAAATCCGGATGCGTTAAATCAAATATCGGCCTGAGTCTCATCCCGACTTTGCTGGCACCCAGGTATTGGATGGCAAAATTTCCCCAAAATGCACCCACAAGAACTCCCCAGGAAAAACCCTCTATGCCCAACCAGGGGCTTAACAGTATGCCGCCGGCAATGATGCCCATATTATACAAAAGGGGGGCAAGGGCAGGAAGAAAAAATCGTTCTTTGGCAAACTGGACAGCCATGAACAGACCGCCGGCAAAAAAGAAAAATTGAGCAGGCATAATAATCCGTGTCATTCTAATGGCACGGCTTCGCAGCAAGGGTTCATTTATCCCGGGTGCGACGATGGTAATCAATTCAGGTGTAAAAATAAATGCGATAATAATAAGCAGTAATAAAAGGATTCCAAAGCATGTCATAATGACGGAAAAAGCCTCCCAGCCTTTCTCTTCGTCGTTGATTACCAGATAACGAGAAAAAATGGGAATGAAGGTGATGGAAAGAAAACCGCTTGCCACAATATGATTCAGAATATCCGGTATTAAAAAAGCGACCAGATAGGCGTCCACTTCACCAGTGGCTCCACCAATGTGCGCAATTACCATTTCCCGGAAAATTCCGATCACTCGGCTCAGGAAAACCGAAGACATCATGATCAGGGAGGCTAGGGAAACTTTTTTATATAAAGATGTGGAGGTAATAATTTTTTATGCCTGATTATCTTATTTATTCAACCAGTTAACATCTTGACTGCTCAATAATAACAGTATTACCAGAAACTGAACAAGTTAGAAAGTGGTTTATTGATAAAAAATGCTCATTTTTTATTAAAATTGATTTTCTATCTTAGTAAAAAATGTTAAGGGAATATTCTTGTTATTTAGGTTTACTCTGTCAGAGAAGAAAAATGATTCCGATTTTTAAAGAATGGAAAAACCGATACTTTTCTAATCCGCAGGTTGTTATTCTTGGCTTTTTGCTCCTGGTTGGATTCGTATTTATTTTTCTGCTCGGCAATATGCTGATCCCTGTATTTGCAAGTGTGGTGATCGCATATCTGCTGGAAGGAATTGTATCGATGCTTCAACGCTGCAAAATGCCTCGGATGGCTTCGGTGATATCCGTTTTTTTATTATTTATCGCCTTTCTGCTCATTTTAATAGTCGCTTTGCTCCCCATGCTGTCAAGGCAGATCGGACAATTTTTGCAGGAGTTGCCCTCCATGCTCGCCAGGGGACAAAATGCACTGATGCTTCTTCCGGAAAAGTATCCGGATTTGATTTCAGAACCCCAGATAAGACATATTCTAAATCTCATAGGAACAGAACTCACCAGTCTTGGCCAACGCATCCTTTCCATGTCTCTTGCCTCTGTGCGTGGTTTAATCACCATTTTAGTCTACCTTATTCTTGTTCCACTCCTGGTTTTCTTTTTTTTGAAAGACAAGGTAAAAATTCTCAACTGGTTTACCGGTTTCCTTCCCGAAGAACGCGGACTGGCCGTCGAGGTGTGGCGAGAAGCAAATGTTCAGGTGGCAAACTATGTGCGCGGCAAGGTTTGGGAAATTATAATCGTATGGGGGGTCAGTTACATCACCTTTGCTTTTCTTGGATTACGGTTTTCCATGCTTCTTTCGCTATTTATTGGGCTGTCGGTTCTCATTCCCTACATTGGTGCCACAGTCATGTTTCTTCCCGTAACCCTGATCGCTTATTTCCAGTGGAACATAGGCTCTACTTTTGTGTACACTATAATTGCTTATACCATCATTCAGATTTTAGACGGCAACCTGCTGGTTCCCCTGCTTCTTTCCGAAGTCGTCCATATCCATCCTGTCGCAATAATTGTCGCATTGCTTCTGTTCGGTGGCTTATGGGGTATCTGGGGTCTGTTTTTTGCCATTCCATTGGCAACACTGGTACATGCAGTGATTAAAGCCTGGTTTAATAGTGGTCTGGTAGAAAAAAAAGTTGAGGAAGGTATAAAAAACGAAACATAATGTATGATAACATCTTGGCTTTATAACAAAACTTCTGTTATTCAGGCACAAAACTGAAGGACTATTTTGGCCTGTTTTTAACCAGGTTAAATTATTATAATCTATTAAAAGAAAAAATGGAAAATTCACCAAAAATAAAAGTGCTGGGCCTGAATCTGGGGGCATCCACAGTATCCGTGGCCCAGATTGAACAGAATCGGAAAGGCGAAAATCCGCAGATTGTCAAGAGTACAGTTCAACTTCATGATGGAAATCCTAAAGATACTTTGCTTTCGGTTTTAAATCACTATGATCTTGAATCATTTGACAAGATAGTTGCCACCGGTCGCAAGTTTTGCAATTTCGTAAATTTATCAAGCATACCGGAGCCGCAGGCGGTGGAATATGCCTACCAGTTTGTCAAACCGGACGGTATTTCCTGCCCGGGAGTTGTTTCTGCCGGCGGAGAAACCTTCATGGTTTATCAGTTGGACTCTTCGGGTAAAATTTCGAATGTTTTAACCGGCAATAAGTGTGCGTCCGGGACCGGTGAATTTTTTCTTCAGCAATTGCGACGGATGAAGGTCTCCCTTAAAGATGCAGCCCAGTGGGCTGTTGAACAGGAACCGTATCATGTTTCAGGGCGATGCTCTGTTTTCTGCAAGTCCGACTGTACCCATGCCACCAATAAAGGTATCCCCAGATCAAAAGTGACCGCCGGGCTTTGTAAGATGATGGCGGACAAGGTTCTGGAATTGCTTAAAAAAGTTAAGCGGGAAAATATCATGCTTACCGGGGGAACCGCCCTTAATCAGATGATGGTTGAGTATCTGCGCCGCGACATTCCCGGGCTGATCGTTCCGCAACAGGCGCCCTATTTTGAAGCGCTGGGCGCAGCTCTATGGGCTCTGGAAAATGAAACAGCTCCATTTCCAGGATTATCCAATCTTTTTCTGACCGAAGTGGCGACTTTCGATACTCTTGCCCCCCTTGGGGATTTTAAGGGCAAGGTTGAGTTCAAAACCATGGAAACCGGTGAAGTTCGTGCAGGGGATAATTACATACTGGGACTTGACGTCGGTTCTACCACTACCAAGGCGGTTTTATTGAGAACGGATGATCATGCCATCTGTGCATCCGTATATCTGCGCACAAACGGAGATCCGGTAGGTGCCTCCCGTCAATGCTATGCTTCCATTCTCCAACAGGTAGAAAGTAAAACAGATCCAGGTGAAATATCTATCACCGGTCTTGGAGTTACCGGTTCCGGTCGTCAGATAGCCGGTCTCCATGCCCTTACAGATGGTGTGTTAAATGAAATTATTGCCCATGCCAGCGCCGCCATTTATTTTGACCCCGATGTTGACACCCTGTTTGAAATCGGTGGGCAGGACGCCAAATACACCTATATTACCAACAGCGTGCCTTCGGACTACGCCATGAACGAAGCATGCAGCGCAGGAACAGGATCATTTCTGGAAGAATCCGCATTGGAAACCCTCGGGGTAAAAATGGAAGACATTGCCCAAATAGCCTTGGTAGGGAAAAATCCGCCCAATTTCAATGATCAGTGTGCTGCCTTTATCGCTTCTGATATTAAAAACGCTATTCATGAGGGTGTCCGGCATGAAGATATTGTGGCCGGTTTGGTTTACTCAATATGCATGAACTATTCCAACCGGGTGAAAGGTAATCGCCCGGTTGGAGAAAAAGTTTTTATGCAAGGCGGAGTCTGCTATAATAAGGCCGTACCTCTTGCTATGGCAGCTCTGGTGGGCAAACCCATTATTGTGCCTCCCATGCCCGGGCTGATGGGTGCCTTTGGTGTTGCGCTGGAAGTGAAAAAGAGAATTGAAACCAGCCTTATGGAACAACAGAGCTTCGATTTAAAAGCACTTGCCGATCGAGAAGTCATATACAAAAAACCTTTTATCTGCAAAGGAGGAAAACAAAAATGTGACCGGCGATGTGAAATTGCTGTGATCGAGATCGAAGGCAAGAAGTATCCCTTTGGAGGCGCCTGCAACCGGTATTACAATTTGCGGCGGGATGTTAATTACAGCATTGAAAGACTCGATCTGGTAAGAATCAGGCAGCAGCTGATATTTGAAAAATACGCGGGTAAATTTATCCCCCAAAAGGAAACGCCCTGCAGGGGAAAAATTGGAATAAACCGGAGTTTTGTCGTTAACACTTATTATCCCCTCTACTCTACTTTTTTTGCAGAACTGGGTTTTGAAACGGTTGTTCCCGATCATCCCTCACAGGAAGGAATTGATCTAAGAAATGCAGCATTCTGTTACCCCGGTGAGCTTTCCCATGGCTTTTTTTACTCGCTTCTTACCATGAAACACCCGGTTGATTTTATCTTTCTACCCCATTTTAAATCAATTCCGGCTGAAAACGGTAACACCAGCTCCCAGGTCTGTCCTTTTGTTCAGGGAGAAGCTTTTTATCTCCAAACCACATTTTCCAGAGAACTTGAAGAACTGAAGGGGAAAGGAACAAAGATTTTAATGCCCCTTATTGATCTGCAAAATGGTCTGGAAAAAGCGGAAAAACCGCTGCTTGAAACTTCTGCTAAAATGGGCATCGGTCGAAAAACTGCCAAGATCGCCTTTGAAAAAGCACTGATGCAACAGACAAAATGTCTGGCTGAAATGAAGGAGATAGGAAATAAAGCTCTGGCTGAACTTGAAACCGATCCGGAAAAAATGGCAGTGGTGATATTCGGGCGCCCCTATAACGGGTTTGTTGAAGAAGCACATATGGGAATTCCTCGAAAGCTGGCCTCAAGAGGCATTCTTTGCATACCTTTAGACTTTCTTACATTTGAGGATGAAAAAGCAAAGCGACACATGTACTGGGGAATGGGCCAGATTATATTGAAAGCGGCCAGGTTGGTTAAAAGGCATCCCCAGCTTTTCGGAACTTATATCACCAACTTTTCCTGTGGTCCGGATTCGTTTGTTATCGGATATTTCAGAACTATTATGGGCCGAAAGCCTTCTCTGACTCTTGAGCTTGACAGCCATACGGCTGACGCCGGTCTGGAAACCAGGATCGAGGCATTCCTTGATATCATTTGTGCGTACCGACAACTTGAAATGCGCAAACTGATTCCTTTAACAAAACACAATTTTATACCTGCTCGGATTGTGCTCGATAATGGCACAGGAAAAGTAATGACATCTTCCGGTGAAGCACTGGAGATCAAAGATCCTCGTATCACCGTACTTCTTCCTTCCATGGGGAAAATTGCCACAGAGTTATTAACGTCGGTATTTCGCGGTATGGGAATTAATGCCAAAGGGCATGAGCCTTCCGACGAAAAAATTCTCAAGCTTGGCCGCGGCAATACTTCATGTAAAGAATGTCTTCCACTCATTCTTACCACAGGGATTTTTCTTAATTACATCCAGAATAAGCGGAAAAAAGATGAGATCCTTATTTATTTCATGGCCACGGGTTCCGGTCCCTGCCGGTTTGGACAATATTCTGTCTTTATGGAAGATCTGATCCAAAGGCTTGAAATTCCTGATGCCGCTTTGCTTTCGCTTACATCTGAAAACTCCTACATCGGAATGGAAAATGGGTTTGAACGAAAGGGATTCTGGGCGATCATTGTATCTGATGTGATGGAGGACATTCGCTCAATGATACTTGCAAACGCAACGGATATCGATGCGGCAATGCAGACATTCAATAATGAGCTGAATCTGATATCCAACGAACTTGAAAGATGTAATTTTTCGCAACTGGAAAAACAGCTTTTAAAAACAGCAGACATGCTTGGTCGCATCCCTATGAAGCGTCCTCCGTCAGAAGTGCCCGTTATCTCGTTAACAGGTGAGATTTTTGTCAGGAGAGATTCTCTATCTCGCCAATTCTTAACCGAACGACTGGCTGAAAAAGGATTTGCCTCCGTCTGTTCACCGGTAACCGAGTGGGTTCATTACTCCGATTACCTCGTTGGCAAAGAACTGACCGACTATCAAATGACCAAAATGGAAAAGCTCGGATTTTTCATCAGGAAGAAGTTTATGGGCAAAGATGAAAAACGCATCAAGTCTGCGTTGTCCCGATCGGGTCTTGTTCATTCCAAACCGATTGACATCGGGGCAATCATTAAGAATGGGAAGCGATATATATCAGAGAATTTAACCGGTGAAGCCATTCTGACAGTCGGGAGCTCCATATCGGAAATAGCCGTTGATTCCTGTGGTGTCATTGCCATCGGACCGTTTGGCTGTATGCCGAACCGCCTTTCTGAAGCTATTCTCAATGAAACCATGAACCGGGAAGAAAAGCTGAAAACCGATCCAAAAAATCAGCGGCTTCGCTCCGTTCTGGCGGAAACAGGCGCCCTGCCTTTTCTTGCGATTGAAAGTGACGGCTCACCTTTTCCGCAGCTGATAACCGCAAAACTGGAAGCATTCTGTCTACGCGCAGAACGCCTGCATCAAAGAATGCTTAACAATCACTGAGGTCGTCACAGGCGAATTGGACTATATTTTTTTCTTGATACACAGATCCTTTTATTTTATATTCAAAGCATAAAAAACAAACAATCAATATCCTGGAACCTAAGAAAGGAAAGTATGAAATCAAAATGTTTAACGTTTTTAGTCCTTCTTACTCTAAGCCTTTCACTCCTATCTGACGGTTGTATCAGTACGCCAAAACCTGAAAAAAAAAGTGCCCCCCAGTGGTTAAACTCAGTTCCCCTTGATGAAAAATACTTTTATGCGGTGGGAATCTCAGGCCCTACTCGAAATATCAAGGATGCATGGAACCAGGCAATTATGCGCGCCCGTGCAGAGCTTGGCAAAACCATTATTACCCATATAACCAGCCAGGATTATATTATCAGCACAACCGGTGGTGAATATTCATCACAACTTATTGAGGCTCTTTCTGATACGGAACTTAACTTCACTGAGGTGATCGAGCGATGGTACGACCAAAACGGTATCTATGGTCTTCCTGATTTCTACTATGTTCTGGTCAGGCTGGAAAAAAAGAGAGCTGAACAACTGTTAAAAAGCTTAAAATAAACGAGTTTCGTTTTATATATTTTTTGCCCATTTACTTTAAGGAGAAACTATGGATTTTACCCTTTCTACTGAACAGGAGATTTTACGTGAATCGGTTCGCAGCTTTGCAGAAAACGAGATTAAACCGGTGGCTCGGGAACTGGATGAAAAAGAAGAGTTTTCCTACGAGACGATGCAAAAGATGGCAGAACTCGGCCTCTTCGGAATTTTTGTGTCGGAAAAGTACGGCGGTCAGGGTATGGACTACGTTTCATACATCATTGCCGTTGAAGAGATAGCCAGGATTGATGGCTCGCATGCTGCCACTGTGGCTGCGGAAAATTCCCTTGGAATCGGACCCCTTTATTATTTTGGAAATGAAGAACAAAAGAAAAAATACCTTCCTAAACTTTGTAAGGGCGAGACACTTTGGGGTTTTGGCCTCACTGAACCCAATGCAGGCTCGGACGCCTCGAATTCAAAGACCACTGCAGTGTTAGATGGCAATGAGTGGGTGATTAACGGGAGCAAGATCTTCATTACCAATGGTGCGGCAAAAAATACTGCCGGAGCCACCGTCCTGTGCCGTACCGGCACCCGTGACGATGGTCGGCCGGAGCTTTCCTGTATCATTGTGGAGTCAGGGAATCCTGGCTTTACGGCAAAGGAAATGCACGGAAAAATGATGTGGCGGGCTTCCAATACCAGTGAACTATATTTTGAGGATTGTCGTGTACCAAAGGAAAATCTTCTTGGCCCGAGAGGAAATGGATTTCATCAGATGATGCAGACTTTGGATGGTGGCCGTCTGTCCATTGGGGCCATGGGTCTTGGTGGTGCCCAGGGTTGTCTTGATATGGCGCTAAAATACACCAACGAAAGGGAGCAGTTTGGAAGACCCATCGCAAAATTTCAGGTGAACGCATTTAAGATGGCCGATATGGCTATGGAAATCGAATGTGCACGTTTGCTTCTTTATAAGGCATGCTGGCTGCGTGATCACGACATGCCCTTTTCCAAAGAGGCGGCCATGGGAAAGCTTTACTGTTCTGAGGCTATGTATCGATGTGCAAACCATGCGGTCCAACTTCACGGTGGTTATGGCCTCATGAAGGAGTACGATGTGGAAAGATTTTACCGGGATCAGAAACTTCTGGACATCGGCGAAGGGACATCGGAAGTGCAGCGCATAGTTATCGCCAGGCACATCGGGGCTTTATAATGGTGACCGACTATCTGTCGATTAAATTTGAAATAAATATCTTATAAATATACTGTTGAGGAGATTAAATATGGAACAAAATGCCCAAAAACCTCAAATCGTGGTTGACTCTTTTGAAGAACTGACCGGTGAAATTACACCAACCGCAACCAAGGGTGTTGAAGAAATAGGCCAACGGGTCAAAACTTTACGAGAACAAAAAGGGCTTTCTCTTGATGAATTGTCAAAGCTGACCGGCTTTGGCGTCGAGCTGCTTTCCGAAATAGAGGAAGATAAAGTGCAGCCCCAGCTTGGAACGGTTATCAAGCTTTCAAAGGCTCTAGATAGTGCCTTTGGTCGTTTGGTGTCTGGTGTCGGCGATAAACTGTTTTCCATAACCAGAAAAAATGAACAGAAAGTGGTATTAAGATCCACGTCCCATGAAGGTCAAAAGCAGGTCTATACCTATAAAAGTCTTGCTCCGGAAGTCAAAGGTCGTCATATGGAGGCCATGATTGTGCAGCTGGAAGAAAATCCGGACCCGGATACTTCGGTCCATGAAGGCGAGGAATTCATTTATGTTCTAGATGGAGTGGTATCCCTGAAAATCGGGGAAGATTCATTTTCTCTTGAGCCGGGAGACAGTGTGTATTACCTTTCCACCACGCCACATCTGATTTCAGCAAAAAGAGGAAAAGCGACTATTCTGGCTGTGCTTTATGAAGGTTGATCTTTTATGGACCACAAAAGGGGTGGCTTTTGCAAGCCACCCCTGTAATCAGGATAGAAATGTTAATCAATGATGGATCATGGTTAGTGTATCGTGATCTGTTTCGGTTTTTCCTCTTCAGGTTTGGGGATATCAATTTTTAAAACGCCGTCCTTAAAATCAGCTTTGATCTTATCAGGGTTCAGGCCCACCGGCAATGTAAACGCCCGGTTAAATTTCCCAAAAGCTCTTTCCCTTTTGTAATAATTTTCCTCTTTAACCTCATTTTCAAAGGAGCGCTCACCCTTGAGAGTCAAAACTCTGTCCTTTAAATCGATCACGATATCCTTTTTGTCCATGCCTGGCAGTTCAGCTTTTATTATAATGTTGTTGTCATTGTCATAAATATCAACAACCGGGTTCCAGCTGGTCATTGCCAATTCATCATTTTCCCGGGTTGGTGCATAAAAGTCATCATCAAAAAACCGGTTAAAACGGTTTTGAAAAAATGCCATATCTCTTAGTGGTGTCCATCTTACAATATTCATGATATTTTCCTCCTTTTATTGATTTTTTTCCGTATCTGGTCCTAATTGCTTACTGACTCAGACCGATTTACATTTCCTTGAAAATATGTTAAGAATGAATTATTATATGTCAAGAAAAAATATAAATAATTTGTTGCATTACTTAAAATAATAAATAGTATATAGTAATGGAAGCTTAAAATTATGTATTATTTCTTGGAGATGCTCAACGCGCCTATTGATTTATCGAATAAACCCTTGACCGTTTGGTTTCCTGAGCACTCGAACCCTTTCCATAACAAAAGGCGGGAAAAATGAAAAAACATAAAAAAGACAATGAGATCGAAACAATATTCTTGCCGCAGCCCTCTTCTTCGGATTTAAGAGGCAAACAGTCCGTCAGGGCAACCTTCAAATTAACCGAAAAATCGATTCACGCCATAAATGTGGTATCCGTGCATCTGGGCATTAAACAAAAATCTCTTTTTGACCATTTGATTGAGGATAAGCAGTGTTTGAAATTAATTGCCGGTGAAATAAAAGAACAGGTATTTTCCCAACTTAGCCGAATTCAAAAAACATATGTTTTAAGCCGCCGGACCCTATCGTCCCTGGATCAGACAGCCAAAAAGTTCAATGCTCCTCGTGATGCCTTGGTGGAGTATTCCATTCAAAGACTTATTCCGGTAATTGCCGGAGAGAAAGAAAAACATCGAAAACGCAAATTCATTTTAACTGAAATGACCAAGCACCTGGAACATGGGGAAAAAATTTTACAAAAATCAGCAGAATTATTAGGCCAAGACGATCCCGTTTACCGCAAATTCAAATCAGTAATCACTGCCGGAGAAAGCGCTTATAAGCATATAGAATCATTTATTGAGAAGGGTGAAATAATTGAAGAGTTTTAACCGGTGCCTGGTAATAAACGATACACTTCAGCTGTGATCGAGCCATCACCACCACTTCAGGTTGACTCATCCCGCTACCTGCGATTGGGGTTTGCAGAACTTACCCTGCCCTGTCAGCGCTTGCCAACCGGGATGATGTATAAGGGCTCTTCGTGTTGCGGTAAGTTCAATATTTTGCTGACCTTTTCATCGTTAAACGCACCGATCGTTACCACGCCCAGATCCATCGCTGTCGACTGAAGGCAAACGTTGGCAGCCGCATGCCCGATTTCCATGTGAACATATTTTATGCCCCTGTTCCCGTATTTTCGGGTAATTCTTTGATACACCGCGGTGAATACCAGGTCGATGGCGGCATTTTTTACGCAGCTTTGCCCCAGCGCAGCACCGGCAAGCTGTGGTCTTACATCCCTATCTGAGATCATGACCAGTTCATGTTTGTCGGGTTTATACAGATATATGCCAACAGCAAGACCCTGCACATTGCCGACGATCAGATACACTTCGAGGGGATAAAGGGCTCCGGCCGACGGCGAGGTGCGGAAACCCCGGTTCGATGTAATTCCCTGTGCGGCCCACAAGAGTTGCGAGACCTCCTTTAGCGTAAGCGGTTCACCGGAGTAATTCCTGACCGACCGCCTTTTGAGTAGAGCCTCTTCCAGAGAAACATCACTGTTATATTTAGGTTCGGGCAGCTTTATCCTCATTTTTTTCACCCCCGATGCAGGAGTCAGTGGAGCACTGAGCGCAGGTTGGCTGTGGGCGAAGCCAGATAGAAGCACCAGTACCGAGACTCGCATAAAAAGTAGGCCGAATTTTTTACCCATAGTTAACCCATGATGATTATTTTCGGTTTTAGTAGCCACGCTTAACACTTCCTTTTTATACATCATTCAGCATTTTTCCACTTTCTAAAGATACTAAATGGCTGATGTATTCATCACCCGGTTTACCTGGAAGATTTTGTTGCCAGGCTACAGATGGTCGTCAGGTGCTAAAACTTTGGGTATGACCTGAACGGTTTCCGGGTATTTAAGCCCGCTTCCGGTATTGAGCAGCACAACCCTTTCGTTCGGCTGGATCCAACCCGTATCCCTAAGTTTCAATGCCGCAGCAAAGGTGGCCGCTCCTTCGGGGCAGGCAAAAGTACCCTCTCTGGATGCCAGCATATTCTCTGCTTCGATAATTTTCTCATCGAATACGGCGACGGCGCAGCCGTTGGTTTGATATATGGCTTCCAATACCAGAAAGTCTCCTATGGCTTTGGGAACGGTAATACCGAAAGCAAGTGTTTTGGCATTGTGCCAGAATTCGGATTCTGTCTTGCCTTCCTCCCAGGCCTTTATAATGGGCGCACAACCGGTCGATTGTACGGAAACAAGTCTGGGCATTTTGTCACCCACCCATCCCATCTCGTGAAGTTCCTGAAACGCCTTATAAATGCCGATAATACCCACACCGCCGCCAGTGGGATAAATGATGACATCCGGCAGTTTCCAATCAAACTGCTCTGCGATCTCAAGGCCCATGGTTTTTTTCCCTTCAATCCGATAGGGTTCCTTGAGCGTGGAAGCATCATACCAACCGTACTGTTTTATCGCCTTGGAAACGATTTTGCCTGCATCACTGATGAGCCCGTCCACCAGATATAAATCCGCTCCACTGATGGCGCATTCCCCGCGGGGTATGGGTGGTGCGTCTTCAGGCATCACAATAACCGATTTTATTCCCGCGGCAGCAGCGTACACGGCCCATGCAGCACCTGCATTCCCATTGGTCGGCATGGCCAATGTGCCCACACCCAGTTCTTTGGCACGGGAAACACCCACGGCAGCACCTCGTGCTTTAAAAGTTCCGGTGGGAAGAATGCCTTCGTCTTTAAGGTAGAGATTTTCAAGGCCCACTTCAGCTCCCAGTCGATTCAATTTCAATAGCGGCGTCATTCCTTCTCCAAGGTTGACCATATTTTCATGATGTTTGACAGGAAGCAGCTCAAGGTAACGCCAAAGATCCGGTTTCCTCTTGCTCAAATCCTCTTTTTTCAGAACCGTTGATACCTTGCTGAGGTCATATCGTACCAGCAGAGGGGACCCGCAGTCACACACCTGTATGATCTTTTCGCTTACATAGGTGTTATCGCATTTCGGGCATGCCAGATGAGATACATACATTTTCATTCTCCTTTGTTGGTCGACCCATCGATGACTTGGACACTGACACTAACGCTGCTAATCAGCTGCGCGGCTTTTTGCGACGGCTGAATTAACCTTTTTATGATTGCAAATTCCCTATTTTTTTATGGATACGATCAATAATCCTTTGACCGGGTTGCCCGACTGGTTCCTAATGTCGGTTTTGCTTATTTTTATTATTTTTAGTTCATGCCGCTTCAGGATCTCTTGAATATATTTCTGTGAATGTGCATAGCGGCCGCTGGGAAAAAGTTGGTAATTCTTTGTATTATCTTTTAGTTCTTCTACTGAAAATGCAATTTTCCCTCCGCTAACAAGATATGAAGATGCGGATTTAATAATCGCATCCAAATTCCCAAAATATACAAACACATCAGAGCTGTATATGAGGTCAAATTTTGTTGGAAAAGCCCAGTCCTGGAGGATGTCAAAAATCTCGAGTCGGTTGTAAATTTTCTTTTCAAAGGCTTTTTCGAGCATCTTTGCCGATACATCAACACCTATCAGGCTCTTCGCAAAAGGTCGGTATAGCTTAGCAGGCAGACCGGTACCGCATCCAAGGTCCAGAATAGCCATCTTGTCAGTCAAATAGGGATGCACAAGATTAAAGAGGAGTTCAGGAGTTTTATATCCCAGCTTTTCAACCAGGATAGTTTCAAAATTTTCAGCACACTGATCAAAAATACTTCGTACATGTTCCACTGGTGCAGCTTCAGGTGTTTCTTCCCCCCTTATGCTTTGGAGCATGAATTTTGCTATTTCATTATCCGGCTGTAGTTTAAGCACCTTGTTGTAGTGTTCTTCAGCTTCTCTGAACTGTTTGGACCGTTGAAGAAAAATTCCCAGATTCAAATGGGGGGATGCATAATCCGGTTGTATCTCAATGGCCTTTCTATATGAGTTCAAAGCGTTTTCAGCCAGATTAAGCTCATCCTGGGCCACACCAAGGTTATTCCATGCCTCTGCCATCTCAGGGGCAAACCGTACTGCCGACCGAAAGCTTGCAATAGCATCATCCTGTTTCCCGATTTCCCGGTACGCTACTCCCAGATTATTCCATACTATACCAACATCCGGTTGTTGATCTATCATAGACTTGTAAACCACTATGGCTCCTTGATGATCATTCTCCAGTTGTTTCAGCCTTCCCAGGTTATAGCATGATGATAAATCAGGCGGATTGAGATGGGCTGCTTTTTCAAATACTGGTTTTGCCTTCTCAGGTCGGTTCTGGTCCAGAAACAGATTTCCAAGCGCATTTAGCACCCGTCCCCAGTCAGGCCTTTTTTTTAATATTTCCCGGTAGCCTCTTTCTGCTTTAGAAAACTTACCATCCCTATGGGCTGCATAATATTTTTTAAATTTTTTTTCGAGATTGTCTATTCTATTCTTTTCCATATATGAATTCTTTTTTCAGGTAATACCCTCAGTTAAAAACATTTGGTTAAGTGACATCACTCTATCTGCATAACATGTAAAATGATATGATAGGCATAATCGCTTAATTCCTTACAGTGGCTTATGGTGTTTTTTTTTCGATTGTTAAACTGGTTTTTCTGAAACGATCTATTCAGCAGCATACCGGAAGGAATAGCAAAATTTGCTTGATGTCGATTTTCACTTAAATTTAAATACTATATTTATAATCGGTTGACAATAAATATTCGGATTTCTCGTTAAAAAAGGAATTACTCAAAAGCGCCACTCCTTTAAAGAAGCGAAAAGTCCGCTTGATTTTTAGAATGTCGGTTTTTAACTTTAAAAAGGTTTTCGTTGAGACGATATCTATCAAATATTGATATGCTTTTTACGATTTTTGGTGGTGGAAACTTATTTATAATCCGATGATTTCCATTGATTTCCACTTGACAAAAAATGTCTCTCAAGGTAAACAAGCTGACATTTAATTTAAAATTATAAACCCCAGCATGACGGAGTTTCAATGAGCACACTAGATGATCAAACCAAAGAGGTTACTGAAACGTCTTCTCCGGCAAAGGAAGAAAGCAGTGCGGAAAATGCTTCTGGTGGATTTATCATCCTGTTTTTTATCATAGGGCTTATTGCAAGCCTAATTGTCGGATGGATAATCTTTCCCAAACTCCTTTACTCCAAGAAAAATCAGCCCATCGATTTTAACCATGAGATTCACATGGACCTTGTGGAAGACGGTTGCGAAAGCTGCCATTTTTTCCGTGAGGATGGCAGTTATTCCGGTGTTCCGAAGCTTGCACAATGTATGGATTGCCACGAAGAGGTTCAGGGCGAAAGCGAAAATGAAGCTGTATTTGTCGCTGAGTATGTGGAAAAACAAAGGGAGGTTCCGTGGCTGATTTACTCCAAGCAGCCGGACTGCGTATTTTTTTCCCACGTGATACATGTGAAAACAGCAGCATTAGATTGTGTGCAATGTCATGGACATGTGGGTGAATCGACCAACCTGAAACCATATGAAGAGAATCGTATTACCGGTTACAGCCGGGACATATGGGGTAAGAATATGCTGGGTTATAAAAAGAATCCATGGGACAAGATGAAAATGAACGATTGCGCCGATTGCCATAAAGAGATGAATGTTAAACCATCGAGCGTTCAGACTAAGAAGGATGCATGTTTTGTGTGTCATAAATAATGGCTACTAATAAAAGACGATTGACTGAAGTTTAGGGGAAAATCCATGAAAATAGGCAGAAGAAGTTTTTTGTCGTTTGTAATTGGCGGTGCTGCGGGGACAGCCCTTTCACCATTGCCCTGGAAGCTGACGGATGATCTTTCAATATGGACACAGGCATGGCCATGGACACCTGTACCACCGGATGGTGAGGCAAGTTATGTGAATTCCACCTGCAATTTGTGCCCCGGCGGTTGCGGAATCACGGTTCGGAAAATTGACGACCGGGTGGTCAAAATTGAAGGCATGAACGGACATCCGGTAAATGAAGGTGGAATATGTGTCCTGGGTTTGTCAGGTGCGCAGCTTCTTTACGGGCCGATGCGAGTTAGGTCACCACTAAAAAAAGTGAACGGAAGGTTTAGGGAGGTTTCATGGGATTCCGCCATTGCTGAGATTTCCAGCAAACTTGGCGAGTTGAGATCTAAGGGCGCATCTCACAAACTTGCCTGTATTTCAGGAACGGATCGCGGGACAATGTCCGAGCTTTTAAGCCGGTTTCTCACTGTATACGGTTCAGCAAATTTTACCCGCACACCTTCCATTTTAGACTCTTATGAGCTGACCTTGCATATGATGCAGGGCGTGCAGGGCATACCCGGATTTGATGTTGAAAATGCCGACTTTGTGTTAAGTTTTGGCAGCGGTATCATTGAAGGATGGGGGTCACCTGTGCGCATGTTCAAGGCCAACAGCGGCTGGAAAAAGGCAGGCGGCAAGGTGGTTCAGATTGAACCCCGGCTTTCCAATACGGCTGCTAAATCAGATAAATGGATTCCCATTAATCCTGGCACGGAAGGGGCTCTGGCACTGGGACTTGCAAGTGTAATTATTAAAGAAACCCTTTATAATAAAAGTTTTGTGAATAATTTTTCAGCCGGGTTTGATAAATGGAAACGGCGCATCCTTGACGGATACAGCCCTGAAATTGTGACCAAGGTTACCGGAATTGATCAGGCAGTCATTGTATCTCTGGCAAGAGATTTTGCACGCAGCTCAAAACCTTTGGCGATTTGTGGCAGGGGCCAGGGGCGCACACCGGGTAGTGTGAAAGAATTTATGGCCGTCCATGCCTTAAATGCGCTGGTGGGAAATATAAATAAAAAGGGGGGTGTGTGGACCCTTCCCGAACCAAATTATATTAACTGGCCTGAACTGAAAATGGACGCTGTGGCTTCAACGGGCATTCAAAAAGGTCGAACAGATAGCGCCGGGACTGGGAAATACCTCCATGCCAGATACCTGCTTAACCGGTTACCGGAAATCATAAATTCTGTGGATGTGTCTCCTGTTGAAGTGCTGTTTGTTTCAGAATCCAATCCCGGCTATACCATGCCGGACACATCGTCGGTAAAGAAGGCGTTTGAAAAAATACCCTTTGTGGTGAGTTTCTCATCTTATATGGACGAGACCGCCCAAATGGCGGATTTTATCCTTCCGAACCATATGTATCTGGAGCGATACGAGGATGTGCCTGCGGCAGCCGGATTTAATAAGCCGATCATCGGCCTTTCAAGGCCGGTGGTAGACCCCCAGTTTAACACCAAATATACAGGCGATGTCATTATTCAACTTGCAAAGGCCATGGGCGGGTTTATTGCCGATGCATTTCCCTGGGAGAATTATGAAACCTGCCTTAAGGAAACGCTGGGCGACAGGTGGGACACGATGGTTGAAAACGGTTACTGGGTGGATTCCGCCTATACAGCTTCCGGGTGGGAGAAAGGATTTGAAACAGCTTCGACCCGGTTTGAGTTTACCAGTAATGACATAGATTCGCTGTCCCGTTATGCCCCGGTTAAGCCTCAAGGGGATGAGGCCTCCTTTCCCCTTGTACTTATACCGTATGATTCCATGAGACTTGCAGGCGGTTTTATCGGTGATCCGCCTTTTGTGATTAAGACCGTTGAAGATACGATTCTTAAAGGCAAAGATATTTTGGTGGAAATCAACCCGGCTACTGCCGGGAAACTCGGTTTATCCGAAGGACGATATGCAAAATTAACCACTCCGAAAGGAAGTGCGAAAGTAAAAGTGCATCTTTTTGATGGAATTATGCCTGGTCTAGTGGCCATGCCCAGCGGGCTGGGCCATACAGCCTATGATAAATTTCTGGCAGGCAAGGGTATAAATATTAACCAGCTGATGGGTTCGGTGGAAGATTCATCCACCGGTCATGATGCCGTTTGGGGAATTAATGCAAAGCTTGTCAAAGCCTGAAAATCGTCAATCCAAAGAGGTCCCGATGAAACAAGAAAAAGCTAAAAAGTATGGAATGGTCATTGATCTGGACAAATGTACAGGATGTGGCTCCTGCATGGTGGCGTGCATGGCGGAAAACAATGTACCGTTTCGTGAAGATGAATCAGATAAACTTCTTTCCATCGCATGGATGCGTGTTTATAAGTTAACAAACGGTAAACCTTTTCCTGATACTGAAATTTGTTATCTCCCCAGACCGTGCATGCACTGTGAAGGTGAACATGGTCACAGCCCCTGTGTTTCCGTCTGCCCAGCAACCGCAACGGATTACAGCACTGAAACAGGGATTGTCAGCCAGATTTATACCCGCTGTTTCGGTTGCCGGTATTGCATGGCTGCATGTCCGTACCATGTCCGGCTTTTTAACTGGTGGGATCCTGTCTGGCCTGATGGGATGGAAAAATCATTAAGCCCCAATGTTTCCGTTCGTATGCGTGGGGTGGTGGAAAAGTGCAGTTTCTGTTTCCATCGATATCAGCTGGCAATGGATAAGGCGCATTATGAAGGCCGAAAAGAGCTCGAAGAAGATGAATATCAAACCGCTTGTACCCAGGCGTGTCCGGCCGGTGCCATCACCTTCGGTGATTTGAATAATCCGAAGCATGCGGTGACTCAAATGGTTGAACCGGACCATAAAAAAGGCGGAAAACCAAGAAATCCCAAGGCGTTCAGGCTTCTTGAGCGACTGGGGACGAATCCCAAGGTCTATTATCTTTCAAGCCGGGAGTGGGTGAGACGATCCGGAGACAATTATATCAAGAACGAAGCAAAGTAAAACACAACCGTTGTTTGGTGAGTACAGAAAATAAAACATTAACCAAATTTATTCAGGAGCACCGATTTTATGGATTCTGCATTAATCCCAAAGGGAGTTAAACGCTGTCCCCCATGGCAATTTATTTTAGCGATCATCATCGTTGGGGTCGTATTGTTGTGGGGCGTTTTTGCCATGCTGCTTTGCTGGATGAAGGGCCTGAACCAGACCAATATGAATAATGCTTACGGGTTTGCCATATGGATCTGGGCGGATCTTGCGGTTATTGCGCTTGGCGGGGGTGCTTTCTTTACCGGGTTTTTAAGGTATATTGTGGGAAAAGATGAGTTGAAGAATATTATCAACTATGCCGTGCTGATCGGGTTCATCTGCTACAGTTCGGCTCTGTTAATTCTTGCCATCGACATCGGACAGCCTTTGCGGGGATGGTTTATTTTCTGGCATGCCAACGTCCATTCAATGTTGACCGAAGTGGCATTTTGCCTGACCTGTTATTTCGGAGTCCTGTGTATTGAATATCTTCCCCTGGTTCTGGAAAACCGCCAGATCGATAAGGTGCCTTTCTTTCACAATCTGACCCACAACATGCACGAAATTATGGCCGTATTTGCCGCCACCGGTGCATTTCTTTCCTTTTTTCATCAAGGGTCTTTGGGTGGGGTTGCCGGTGTGCTATTTGGACGTCCGTTTGGATTTCGGGAAGGGGTCCTGGTCTGGCCCTGGACGTTTTTCCTGTTCACCTGGTCTGCAGCGGCATGCGGTCCCTGCTTTACCATACTTATTACCAAAATTACCGAGGCTATTACCAAGAAAAAGCTGGTAAAAAATAATGTGATAGAGCTGTTGGCAAAGATCTCCGGCTGGATGCTCCTTACCTACAGCGTGGCAAAGATTGCAGATACCTGGTACTGGGCTGTTGTTACCGCCCCATCCAAGGGCTTTTCTTTAATGGATTTTTACTCCAACAATCCGTTATACGGAATTTGGATACTGATTCTTGAAGTCGGTATTTGCGGAGTGCTGCCTGCGCTTATTCTTATTACGGATAAGGGACGTAAGACTTCTTCTTTACTATGGGTTGCAGTTATTTTGGCTGTGATCGGAGTGAGTCTGAACCGCTGGGTAATGGTTCTGCAGGTGCTTGCTGTGCCGGTCATGCCGTTTGTTGGTTGGAACATGTATTTCCCAAGCTGGCAGGAAGTGGCAACCACACTTTTGCCGGTGGCATACGGAATTATTTTAATCATGATTTCTTATCGTTACCTGCCGATATTTCCGCAGGAAACTGAGCTTAATCCAATTGAACCGCCGCCGGCTGCTCAGGTAAAAGAACCTGAAGCTGAAGAGTCTGCAGGTGCTGAAGAAGAGGCTGCCGGAGCGCCGGAGCCGGAAATACAGCCTGCCCAGGCGTAATATTTTAGGAGGATGAACTATGTTTCCATATATTAGTTTTGAATGGGTATGGGATGCCGGCCATTTAGTGTTTCACGGTGGGCTGTGGTATGCGCTGAACATCATCGGAATTGGCATGACATATTGCATTATTAAGGCTGTCTGGGATACCTATAAAGGAAAAGGTGGTCATAGCCACTAGAATTTAGCAATTGAATACAACAAAAGCGCTTCCTTCATACTATCAAATATGGGGAAGCGTTTTTTTTTTGAATACTCATTTAAAACGGGTATGTTCATTAGAAACAAAATGTCGTTTTTCAATCTTAGCTCGGTTCGACCGGGGGATCGCCTATGGGCCCGTTACCAGACATAACAATCTTATTTAAAAATGAAGGTACGGCAGCTATCTCGCTTCAATTAGATTTGAGCCAGCCCCAGGGGACAGAATCCCACGGCGGCGTTGATCGTCTCTGCCTGTATCGATTTAACTGAGAAGATAGGGGGCGTGTCACATACCGATCTCATTTGTTACGTCCGGTAACGGGCCCATAGGCGATCCTCCGGTCGAACCTTAAGTTTCATGCTTCGTTGAACACAGTTGGACATGAAAATTTATGACAACTGCTATAATGCAAGAATAGACTGTCGCTGACTCGAGCCGGCAAATTGCATGACAACATGAATGCATTCATTCCCATGAGGTTAATATGGATAAAATAATCATAGAGGGCGGTCATTCTCTTAAAGGAGAAGTTGAAATCAGTGGTGCCAAAAATGCGGCACTTCCCATACTCGTGTCTTCGCTGCTTGCAGATGGATGGAACACCTATAGCAATATACCTGATCTGAAAGATATAGAAAGCACCCTGATGCTTCTGGAGAACCTTGGCGCAAAGGTGGAAAGAGAAAAAGATACTGTCAGAATAGATGCAAGCGGTCTTAATAATCCCGAGGCCTCGTACGACCTGGTAAGGAAGATGCGTGCCTCCATCCTGGTGCTGGGTCCGCTGCTTGCACGACTTAAACAGGCCAGGGTGTCTTTACCCGGAGGATGTGCCATCGGCGCAAGGCCAATTAATTTACACTTAAAGGCCTTGGCCCGATTGGGTGCCTCAGTTGAAGTGGAACATGGATACATTAAGGCTGAAGTCGATTCCCTTAAAGGGAATTCAATTTATTTTGATATATCGACGGTAACCGGGACGGAAAACCTTATGATGGCCGCTGTATTGGCAGACGGTGTTACAGTCCTTCGCAATGCCGCACGTGAACCTGAAATTATTGCACTTGCCGATGTTTTAAACAAAATGGGGGCGGATATTATGGGGGCAGGTACATCGGAAATGACCATACAGGGGGTTTCTTCACTTAAGCCTGTATCGGTTTCCATTATTCCGGACCGCATAGAAGCCGGAACATTCATGGTCGCATCGGCTTTAACCGGTGGCGATGTCACACTTACAGGTTGCCGGTATGATCACCTTGAAGCGGTTGTTCATAAATTAAGTCTTACGGGCGCAGAGGTGACTGTTGACGGCAATCACATACGGGTTAAGGGGCCGGATAAAATCAAAAGTGTGGATGTGAAAACCCTTCCATATCCGGGTTTTCCAACAGATATGCAGGCTCAGTTCATGGTACTCATGTCTGTTGCCCAGGGCTTTAGTATTATTTCTGAAACGATTTTTGAGAATCGTTTTATCCATGTAAGCGAACTCAGGCGTATGGGGGCTCAAATACAGGTGTCGGGAAACAGTGCAGTGGTGCAGGGAGTTAAAAAACTATCAGGTGCCCCGGTCATGGCTTCAGATCTTCGCGCCAGCGCTTCATTGATCCTGGCCGGCCTGGTTGCCCAGGGAAAAACAGAAGTGAACCGGGTGTATCACCTGGATCGTGGGTATCAGTCCATTGAAAAAAAATTTGCCCAACTGGGTGCAGCAGTTAAACGGGTTAAGGGATGATTGACAAGGTATACTCCCGTCCGATTATACCTCTTTTAATACCCATGATATCCGGCATCGTTTTGGGAGCCGCCATACCGGGTTACAAGGTGTGGGCATATCTGCTTGTTGCCATAACAGGTGGATTAATATTGGTCAGCATTATTTCAAAGTCGTTGGTTAAAAAAGACTTTGTATTACCCCTCATCTTTTTTTTTGTATTGGGATACCTTTTAATCCAACCCTGGACTTCACCCCGTTTCCCTTCAAATCATATCATTTATTTTACCGATTCAACCAAGTGGAAAATTGTCGGCACCATAAATCAACCTGTGGAAAAAATTAAGCACAGACAAAAATTTATTTTAAAAGCTGAAATCCTTGAGGGGAAAAATAAGAAGCTTTTTGTTACAGGGAAGATCCGCGTGACCGTGGCCGGAGATGAACCGGTGCTTTCTTGGGGAGACAGGATTTGTTTTACCGCAAAAATCAAATCGATCAGGAATTTTAATAATCCCGGAGGGTTTGATTATAAGAGATACATGGCATTTAAAAACGTATTTGGAAGTTCTTATGCCCGGGCAAAAAAGGTCACCGTGATAAGCCAAAGCCGGAACAAAGGGATTCGGCGGACAATAAGCGATGCGCGTTTGCGGATTTCAACCTTTATTGAAACAAAAGGGGGAGGAAATCATAATGGAATTTTAAAAGCACTGTTAGTCGGACAGAGACAGCAAATTCCTCCGGATCTTCGTGATGCATTTAATCGATCCGGAGTTGGGCACATCCTCGCTATTTCGGGGCTTCATATCGGGATTGTCGCAAGTGTGGCTTTTATCTTTTTCTCATGGGTGCTGTCGAATTTTAAGGTGCTACTGTTTAATGCCTGGATAAAAAAAGGGGCGGCCATTTTATCTTTTTTACCGGTACTTGCATATGGCCTTCTTTCCGGGATGGCCCCGTCCACGTCAAGGGCAGTTATCATGGTTGGGGTTTTCCTGATGACATTTTTATTTGAGAAGGAACATGACCTGATGAATACTCTGGCGTTGGCCGCCATGCTGATACTGATTATCCATCCACCCACTGTTTTCTCCATTTCCTTTCAACTTTCTTTTTGTGCTGTACTTTCAATCATATACGGTTTTTCAAAAGTGTATAAATGGCAGGGGCTGCTTTTAGATGGACAAACCAAAAGCCTGTTTACCAGGGCAATGAAAAGGTTGGTTTCATTTTTTCTGGTTTCTTTTTTTGCCATTATGGGTACGCTTCCTCTGGTGATGTTTTATTTTAACCAGGTGTCCTTAATCGGTGTGTTTACCAATTTTCTAATTGTCCCCCTGATTGGTTTTATTGTTGTTCCTGCGGGCTTGTTTTCCGTGTTTCTATATCCTGTCAGTGGCGCACTTGCATCGTGGGGTCTGTATATCAGCGGTGCAGTGCTGTCCAAGGCGGTAAGCCTGGTGAATTTATTTTCCCACCTGCCTTTTGCGTCAGTAAAGACGGTAACCCCATCGTATGTTGAGATATGCTGTTACTATATGATGATGTGGGCGTTGTTAAACTTAAAAACGCCGCGACCTGAAGCATCAGAAATCAAAACAAAAGATTTTACTGAAAAAACTGCCAGGGTTGTTATGGCGGTTGTTTTACTCGTAATGTTGGGAGATATCTGCTACTGGCTGAACCTGAGATTTTTAAACAGAGATCTTAAAGTCACCGTCATAGATGTGGGGCAGGGGAGTTCAAGCCTGATGGAATTACCTGGAGGGTATTGCATTCTTGCAGATGGCGGAGGATTTTATGATAACTCGGTTTTTGATATGGGAGCAAGAGTGATTGCACCGTTTTTATGGCGAAAAAAAATTAAAACCGTTGATACACTTGTTTTATCCCATCCAAACAGTGATCATTTGAACGGACTGATCTATATTGCCCGGCACTTTAAGGTAAAAAATATATGGACCAATGATGAGAAAAGAAACACCGTTGGATACAAGAAATTGATGAAGATTATTAAACAAGAGAACATCAATATGCCTGTGTTCAAAGATATGCCTCGAACCTGTAAAATAAATGATGCAACGATTGAAATTTTATATCCTGAAAGAAATTTTCTCGATAAGGTTAAACAAGATAAGTGGCGCGGATCGAATAATAATTCCCTGGTAATAAAGGCCAGTTTGAGAAATCATTCTTTTCTTATACCGGGTGACATAATGAAGAGAGCGGAAGGAGAACTTGTTGCCCTGGCCGGAGAAAAACTGGCCAGCACCGTATTGATTGCGCCCCACCATGGGAGCCGATCTTCAAGCAGCCGACTGTTTCTTGATCAAGTTGGCCCTGAATACATTATTATATCATCCGGCTGGAAAAACAGGTTTCATTTTCCCCACCCATCTGTGTTAAAAAGATATGCAGAGCTGGGGGCTAAAATATTTCAAACTGCTATCAATGGTGCGGTTACTATGGTAACCGACGGACACTCATTGCATATCAGGCCATATTTAGCAGAAGCTAAATGAGGATGGGGCTTATCCTGTTTACTGCATTCTGCTGTAGTAAGACTTTTAACGACACGATTAGTTACCCATGAGGTTATAAAGATGAAAGAAAGCAAAACATACATGCTTGCCACGGTTATTGTTTTATCAGTTTTATTGATTCTTGCCACGGCTCCTTCCATGGGTGTTGAGAAGGGAAATGAAAGTGAAAGCAAATGTATTGGCTGTCATACCCATTTAAAGAATCTGATGAGATTGTGTTGGAAGATTGAAAAGATGAGGCCAAAGCAGGATGAATCGGCGGAAACATCCGGTGAAGGGTGAGGTGGGGCGCTGGCTCCGTTGGAGCTATATGAAAAGGTTTACGTAAAGCCTTCCTTTTTAGAGACCGAGCACGGGCAGATAGCATGCGAGGAATGCCACGGAGGGGACCCTAAAGATTCCAACTGGCAAACGGCACACAAGGGAATCATAAAAGATCCGACACTTACTGATGCGGACAGGGTTTGTGGCGACTGCCACCAAGAAATCGTTGCTACGGCCAAAAACAGCCTCCATTATACCCTGGCGCCTTTTGGACGGGTGATTAAGGCCAGGGCCAACAAAAAGGAGAAAAAGGTGGTGGAGAAAGTTTGTCAGGCCAAAGAAAAACACTGCCAAAAATGCCATTCAAGTTGCGGACAGTGTCACGTCAGCCGTCCGGATTATACCAAAGGCGGTTTGCTGAACAGACATTATTTTGCAAAAAAGCCGCCCATGGACACTACCTGTGCAAGTTGTCACGGCGGACGTGTACACGGTGAATATACGGGGGCTAACGATGACTATGAGGCAGATGTTCATTATGACCAGGAGGAAATGACATGCATGGACTGCCATAAAGCAGAAGAGATGCATGCCGACGCCGGTAAGGTAAATACCAGACTCGATCTTCCGCAGCGGCCCAGTTGCCTGACGTGTCACCAGGAGGTTGCATCGGAAAAACCAAAGACAGCGTCACACCAGGTGCATAGGGAAAAGGTGGCCTGCCAGGTATGTCATTCTCAGGCATATAAAAATTGCTATGGTTGCCATGTGGGGACAGACAAAAAGGGACTGGCATATTTCAAAAATAAAAAGAGTGAAATGCTTCTGAAAATAGGACTAAATCCGAATAAAACAAAGGACAGGCCTTATAAATATGTGGTATTGCGTCATCCGCCGGTCATTCCAGGGCTGTTCGATTTTTATGTGAAAAACGGGCTGAGCGATTTTGACGCACTTCCCACGTGGAAACTGACTGCCCCGCATAATATTCAGCGTAAAACTCCCCAGAATGAAAAATGCAACAATTGTCATGGGAATGCTTTACTTTTTTTAGGTAAAAATGGTATGAAAAAATGGGAAATAAAGGCCAACTCAGGGGTCATCGTACCTGAAAGAAATATTCCAAAACCGGTAAAGGAGGTGGAGCAATAGCGCTAAAAGATGGTGACAAAAGGACACGGATTTTCACTTAAACTGAATGTCATTGATGGGGAATGTATCAGGTACAGCTGACAAACACATAGAGGGTTAGAAACTATTTTTTTGAATATAAGGAGGTAAAAAATGATAAAGATTAACAGAACACTTATTTTTTCTCTGGCAATGGTATTTGTTATCTCTTCCCTTGCATTTGCAGGATACAGTTACAAGGTCAAGAAGGATCACCTCGGCGGTGATATTACTCCTGCCGAAGCATTTGAAATGGTAAAGAAAAATCCAAAAAACACTTTCTTGGTTGATTGCAGAACCAGGCCTGAATATCAATTTATCGGGCACGCCAAGGGGGCTTATAATGTCCCGCTGCAATTTTTTTCCACCAAAATCGGGAAAAAAGGATATGTAAATGTAAAAAATCCAAATTTCGGCAAAGACCTTCTGTCCCGATTTAATCCAAAAACCGACACACTGATCATCTTTTGCCGGAGCGGAAGCAGAAGCTGTAGTGCATGCAATGAGGCGGTCAAGGCAGGGTTTTCCGAAAAGAAAGTATTTAACATAATGGGTGGTTTTGAAGGTGGAAAGAACAAGAACAAAGACAGCAGCTTTTATGGACAGCGCTGGGCAGGTGGCTGGCGTCTTGAGGGACTTCCCTGGACCTATAAGATGGATAAAAAGCTGATGTATAAATAAAGCTAAACCATTGTATACTAAATCCTCTCCGGCATAAGGAGAGGATTTTTTTATTTAAGACGAGATATTTTAAAGAGAATTGTTATAAACTCGTTATTGTTGACTTCCTTTTTTTAACCGTTTAAATTGCGGATAAAAGAATCCGGCAAACAAAAGGTGGAATCGAAAAATGAAAAGAGTCGCCATTATACGTTGTGAAAAAAACATGGATAGATGTCCTTTAACCAACTGCTTTAAATGCTTAACGGAAAAAAAACAAGGGTTTGCAATTTACCAGGATTGTGTGCCGGCGGGTGTTTTTACCTGCCGGTGTCCAGGTGATAATGCAATTGATTTATGTAAAATTTTAAAGGCCAAAGGGGCTGAGGCCATTCATTTTTGTACCTGTACCTTTGCTGAGAATACGGGCAATGGCTGGGTTTTAGAAAATGGTGGATTTTGTGAAAATATCGATGAAATCATTGATAAAGTAAATAAAGAGACCGGTATTCCATGTGTCAAAGGCACCGCCCATCTTCCCAAGGATTACAGTATCAAATCCTGGAGTTAAGATTGATGGCGTCGTAAAAAGTCCCATCTACTGCATTGCAGTGGTTTTTTAGACACTCGGTATACTGCATGTATTGCTGCCTCATCGCTGGAAAACCACTGGGCCTTGGTTATAGCTTTCTACTTAGCCATCGATGAAGTTTTCTGCAAGCTCATCAAGGTTGCCCTCAGAGAATACTAAAAATTTGAAATAGGAGAAAATAAATGGAATGCAATAAAGAACAGAATCTTATGTCGTGTAACTGCAGCTATGAGCCGTGTTCACGCAAAGGAATCTGCTGTGAATGCATCAGCTATCACCTGAAGATGAGAGAACTTCCGGCCTGCTGTTTTCCCGACGATGCCGAACGGTCCTATGACCGATCTTTCGAACATTTTTCCCGGCTGGTTACGGACAAAAAGGTATAAAATAACTTGAAAATTAAAATTATTACAACCGGCGGAACGATTGACAAGATTTACTTTGATGATAAGAGTGAATTTCAGGTCGGAGATCCTCAAATCGTCGAAGTCTTGCAACAGGCGAATCTCACCCTCGATTACCAAGTCACGCCTCTCATGCGAAAAGACAGCCTGGATATGACGGACGAGGATCGCGAACTGATTTATGAAAAAATCAGATCAGATCCGCATAAGCATTTCATCGTCACCCATGGCACTGATACCATGATTTTGACGGCAAAAACCCTTTGTAATATATCCGATAAAGTCATCGTCCTTACTGGGGCCATGCAGCCGGCAAAGTTCAGGATGACGGATGCCGTGTTTAACATTGCATGTGCCATTACCGCTGTTCAACTGCTACCTGATGGGGTTTATATTGCAATGAATGGAAGGATTTTTAACCCGAAAAAAGCAAGAAAAAATATTAAGCTCAATCAGTTTGAAGTGATATAACCCGGCTTGGTTGTACATAAATATATCCGTTATTTGCACTAAATGAGACATTTTTTAATCCAATAAACAACAAAACTCTATAACAAATTGAAATCATAAAATATTAACAGGTTTTATTATCTGGAACGTTTTTTGCTAAGGTTACCTTCCTAATATTCGGCTCAAAAAAATGAATGCGTCTGAAATACCATTAAAAAAACAGCACAAATTTAGTGATTATATTTACTGGAATCTGGTTTTGTTAGTGCCCATTATTACGGCCTGCATAGCGATGTTCAAAGTCTCGATTGTGCTGTTCGGATGTTATATCGCTTTATTGGTCTTTATCATGATGATTATATATCGATTTTTTTGCAGTCATTGCCCGCATTATATTCATAGTGAAAAGGCTGTTAAGTGTATGTTTTTTTGGGGAGTCACAAAATATTTCAAGGAAAGGCCGGGTCCTCTAAATCTGTTTGAAAAGGGGGTATCGATCATGGCGCCTTTATTTTTAATATTTTTTCCTATCTACTGGATGTGGTTCTACCCTGATTTGCTGGTGATCTATTTATTGTCCTTTTCAGTATTTGGAATGACCATTAAAAGAAATGAATGTGTAAGATGCATTTATTCTGATTGCCCTGCGAATTCCGTATCAGACCGTACTAAAAATCAATCATGATACGTTCAATCCGCACTTTATCCATGGACTGAAAGGGGAAAACAGGATAGTGCGGTTTTTTTCACTTATTTAGTATAGAATATCAAAATGTCAATTAAGGAGGTAAACCAATGAATGTCAGGAAAATAGCACTTGCAGTCATTCTATCAGTTTTTATTTTTCCCGGAATAATTCAGGCGGCAAATACAAGTATCGGGGTTAATATTGGGGAGTCGGAATTAGAGGGATGGGTGGATACCCAGCTTAATCCATACAACACTCCTTTAGTATTAGGTGCAGGGTTTTTATACAGTGATGATGACTACTGGTTCACCAATGCACACATGGCGGTAAAGGATGAGGTTTTTGTACCCGGATTGAGCCTGGGTTTAGGTTTCAGGGGGGTATTAGGCGAAGTAGAAATAAATATCAATCGCAGGGATAGAGATTTTGAAGTCGGCGCTTTTTGTTTGCAGTTTCTTGCGGATTATGACTTTCGCAAAAATACAACCCGTTTGCCAATCAGTATATCCGCAAGTATTTCGGGAGCACCGGAGATACTCTCTTTCCGTGAGACTGAAAGATATGTTGAATTTAGCACCACATTTAATTTTCATATTAATAACTGGGCGACCGCTTTTGCCGGATACCGTAAAATAGATATCGAGTTTGATGAACCGGTAGATGTAGATTGGGATGATGACGGCGTCTATGGTGGAATAAGGCTTTCGTTTTAGTTGTATCTTGCCGTGTGATTGGTGATTTAGTTTATTAACTATTTTTGTTGTATAAAACGCCCTGCTTCAGCGGGGCGTTTTTTTTGCCCATGTTTAAAAAGATCTGTTTCAAGTTTCGCACCCTTTTGTTTAGCCAAAGCCATAGACGGCAAGGGAAAAACATAAATTAGTACAGCGAAATATACTATCGACGTTTCGGAAGGCGGCGCTAATCAATAAATATAGGGTTGATGCTTTATCCTTTACTCAATTCAATAAGTTATACCTTGTCTACGCCTGATCATATTGTATGAGCCACCGGGTGCCGGTTACAATTAAAAGAATATAATTTTGCTTTAAAAATGTTATTTTTACCCCTTAGCGTATTGACAGTGACAGGCATCAGGGGTGCAAAACTTGATTTACAACTTAATGATGGATTAAGCAACTGCCTGAAAATATTATTGACTTATGGAATAAACCGGTTATACAAAATAGGAAATATACTTTTTTTGTTGCCCCTTTGGAGCCCGAAGCAGGGAATAAAACGATGTTTAGAAAAATAGGATACGCGATAACATCCAAACCGGTATTGGCCTTGCTTTACAGGTTGATACGTATTTATAGCTGGACATTTAAACTCAAGATTGTAAACGAAAAAGACTGGATTGAATACCTTGAAAACGGTGGCAAAGTTTTAATTTGTACATGGCATCAGCAGTTTTTCTCCGCTATTCGTTATTTTAAAAAGTATCAAAAATACCATCCCAGCCTGATGATAAGCAGAAGCAAAGATGGAGAAATTATTGCCGGAGTTGCCCAAAGAACCGGTTGGTATCCTGTTAGGGGTTCTTCTTCAAAGGGTGGCAGCGAAGCACTGCATGATATGATAAGCAGATTGAAAAAGTTCGGACTTGCAGCCCATATCGTTGATGGGCCAAGAGGGCCTGCAGGAAAAGTAAAACCAGGAGCAATTCGCCTTGCTCATGGAACGGGTGCGGTGGTTGTTCCTTTTTATGCTTCTGCCAACAGAGCTTGGTATTTGAACAGTTGGGATAAATTTTTTCTTCCCAAGCCTTTTGCAAAAGTGACCCTTTGTTTTGGAGAAATGCTTAAATTTGATCCATCGGAAAATAGTGACAATTTTGAGAAGCAAAGACTTCACCTTGAAAAAATCATGCGTTCTGAATTAAGAGCGTAATGTCAAACAGTTAGGTATCTTCGTAGCAAAAATTCATAACCATTGACCCATAAAGGCCGAAGGGCGAAATGATATGACCGGACAGATCACCATATCAATATGGATATTTCTATTACTGATTGCAATTACAATTTTGGCGATTCTGGACAGAGTGCTAATTCCCAGCACTCGCTGGTTTTTACGACGGCGGGTCAATCGTGTAATAGATGAAATAAGCAAGCGCCTTGAAATAGATATCAAGCCCTTCCAGCTGACCAAAAGACGGGTTTTAATCGATCGTCTGATTTACGACCCCATGGTGATTGAAGCCATACAAATAAAAGCACAGGAACAAGGTATACCTCGTGAAGTTATACAGGCTAAAGTAATGAGGTATGCAAAGGAGATCGTACCGTCGTTTAACGCATACCTGTACTTTCGAATCGGCTACTGGCTGGCAAAAAAAATTGCGCACCTGCTTTACCATGTCCATATAGGGCTTATCGATAATGAACAATTTGCCAATATTGATCCGGATTCAACCGTTGTGTTTGTGATGAATCATCGCAGCAATATGGATTATATACTGGTGGCATTTCTGGCTGCTGAGAAAACGACACTTTCCTATGCAGTGGGGGAGTGGGCAAAGGTCTGGCCGTTGCAAGCCTTGATCAGGTCTATGGGTGCGTTTTTTGTTCGCCGAAAATCCGGCAACCGCTTGTATCGCCTGGTATTGGAGCGGTATATCCATATGGCCACTAAAGAAGGGGTTTGCCAGGCGGTTTTTCTCGAAGGCGGGCTGAGTCGTGACGGGCGACTGCGACCGGCAAAGCTCGGTTTTATTGACTATATGCTGCGAAGCTTTCAACCCGGAACCGATCGTGATATCATTTTCATTCCTGTTGGGATTAACTACGACAGAACCCTTGAGGACAGGAGTCTGTTGCGCATGCTAAATCCCGATGCCCAGAAACGCAGCAGATGGTTTATCATAAAAACAACTTTTCGCTTTGTCTGGCGGAGCATTGTTTTTATTTCCCTCAGCAGGTGGCAGCGTTTTGGATACGCCAGCGTGAACTTCAGTAAACGTATTTCAGCGCGGGAATATTGTCGTATCAATGATATCGATTTCAGCAAAATGAAACGGAAAGAACGTTTTTTGGAAGTTGAAAAAATATCCGGGCACATCATGACTTCCGTTAAAAACGTTATACCGGTGGTACCGGTGGCTTTGGTAGCGGCAGTGTTTGTCAAATTCCCCGATAAGTTATTAAGTGCATTTGATGTGGAAGCACAGGCAAATCGTATCATTGATGGAATGCAAGCCAAAAACGCGCCGGTTTTCCTTTCCACCACCAGCCGGGTTCAAACCATAGTGACTGCGTTAAACATGTTGAGAATAAGACATGTTATTATGGAAACTGACGGATTGTATAAGGCTGATCCCGACATGCTGGACATTTTATCATACTATGCAAATTCAATTGATCATTATTTATAATATGGATAAAAATGTCATATTGTTTAATGGCCGACATCGTTGTTCTCCTTCACCTTATTTTTATCTTATTTGTATTGATGGGGGGAATCCTGGCAATTTGGTGGCGCAAGGTCGTTTGGGTCCATATCCCGGCCGCCGGTTGGGGCGTACTCATAGAATTTGCCGGATGGATCTGTCCATTGACACCACTGGAAAACTGGTTTCGGCTAAAAGGAGGAGAGGCAGGCTATCCGGGAGGGTTTGTTGAGAAATATATCATACCTGTGATTTACCCTGCAGGACTTACAAGAGAGATACAGATCATCTTAGGTATTTTCGTGATCACGGTCAATCTGGTCATATACTGGAAGGTTTTTAGTAAGCCTTTTTTAAAAAAGTAATTAACGGGTAATATTTTAAGCGGTTTGAGATCACGGCATTTCAAAAAGAGAAGATATGGTTAAGGTGCTGGTAAGCGCATGTCTGGTTGGAGAGCGCGTCAGATATGACGGTGCGAGTGTGCCTGGCAAAAGCAAAATAATAAATAAATGGAAGGATGATGGCCTGATCGTGCCTATTTGTCCTGAAGTTGCAGGGAATCTTCCTGTGCCCAGACCACCGGCTGAAATTATTAAAGGGACAGGAACGGATGTCTTAATAAATGCCAGCCAGGTGTTTAATATCAATGGTCAAGATATAACAGAAAATTTTATTAAGGGAGCAAGGGAAGCATTAAAGATTGTAAAGAAGATGAAAATAAAGCTGGCCGTTATGAAGGACGGAAGCCCTTCGTGCGGAAAAACCCGCATCTATGACGGAAGTTTTTCAGGATCGCAAAGACCGGGTCCGGGTGTGACAACCGCATTGCTGGAGAAAAATGATATCGTCGTGTTCAGCGAGAATGAGATAAAAAAAGCTGCAACTTATCTTAAGAAGTTAATGTATTAAAAGCCACATTTGATTGCTTGGGGCTTACAAGAACTGCTAAAAAATGCCTCCTATACCCCTATCTATTTTTCCTTCCAAACCGGTGTTCGCTTATTGAGGAAAGCATCTATGCCTTCTTTGGCATCTTCGGTAATACAGAGAGACGCAAACATTTCATTGGAATATTGCAGCGCTTTGTCGAACTCCATATCTGCGGTCTGGTAAAACGCCTGTTTTCCCATCTGCAGTGCCAGGGGACTTTTTTGAACCAGTTTGTTTGCCAAAGACATGGTTGCTTGTTCAAGTTGGTTTGCAGGTACCACTTTATTAACCAGGCCCCATTTTTCTGCATCATCTGAATCTATCAGGTCTCCGGTAAGGAGCATTTCAAGGGCCCGTTTCCTGCCAAGAGATCTGGAAAGCGGAACGGCCGGCCCCATGCAAAACAGTCCAACGTTAATTGCGGTGGTTCCAATTTTTGTCCCTTCGGCAATCACAGCAAGATCGCTGGCTGCGATCACACCGGCGCCATTGGCGACTGCAAATCCATGGGCAGATGCAATGACGGGTTTTTTCATGCTGGAAATAGTAGAGGCCATTTGTTCCATAAGTCCCACCCAATACTTGTATTCCCCATGGGATTTTCCAAAAAATTCAGATACATCAATGCCTGCACAAAAAGCCTTGCCCGCACCTTTAATGATAACGACTCTGATATTTTTATCGTTATCAAGCTGGATTAACGCCTGATTCAACTCATTAGCCATTTCAGAACTGAATGTGTTTAGTTCATCCGGACGATTGAAAGTGATGATTCCGATGTATTTTTCCTGGTTGACAAGAATGGTATGGTACGACATCTATTACCTCCTTATAGAGCCTTAAAATTAAACCAGTTGTGAAAATATAAGTGAAGCGCCAAATAAGATCTTTGATTTTCGTTTGGCTCCAGCAGACCCGTTTGGGAAATAAGGGTCTGTCTGGAAATTAGAAGTAATACAAATATATAGTATAGCTGTGACAGGCTAGTTGCAAGCATAATTTGGTATTTATATTAATTTCTTGACAAGGTAACAGATCGTATTTATTTTACGTGTTCTGAGCATATTCTCATAAAGGAGTTTTTAAATGGCCCGTCCTCAGAAAAGCCGGATGGTGGCTTATAATCCTGATATCAGCTATTTCAAGCCCAGAGGCATACCCATGGTCGATCTTTCCGAGGTTCAGATCACCATAGACGAATACGAAGCGCTGCGGCTTTCAGATCTAATGGACATGCCTTATGAAGAGGCGGCCAATAACATGGGAGTGTCAAGGGCCACCTTTGGCAGGATCGTTCGAAGAGCAAGGAAAACAGTGGCAGATGCCTTGATTAATGGAAAAGCGATTCGTATTCAAGGCGGAAAGTACCGAATCATAGATGAAACTAGAATTTTCATATGCAAACACTGCAATAACAAATGGGAAGAACCACGGGGAACAGGAAGACCTGAAAATTGTCCCTTGTGCAATCATAAGGATTTTTACCGTATTATAAAGAAAAAATAGCATGTAATTTATATTAAATGTTTTCTATAGGAGGTTAAAGAAATGAGAATAGCGGTTACATCAACAGGCAAAGACCTGGATGCAAATATGGATCCTCGTTTTGGAAGGGCGGCGTATTTTATTATTGTTAATTCTGAAACAATGAAGTATGAGACGGTTGAAAACAGCCAGAACCTCAATCTTCCGCAGGGCGCCGGGATACAGGCTGGTAAAACAATAATCGACAATAAGGCCGATGTGCTCGTTACCGGCAATTGCGGCCCAAAGGCGTTTAAGGTACTGCAAAGCGCCGGTGTAAAAATTTTTACCGGTGCACAGGGAAGTGTTTCCGATGCTGTTTTGCAATATAAAAACGGGGAGTTAGAGGCTACAGGGGAAGCCAATGTTGAAGGACACTGGGTATAGTTATATTTGCCCATGGGTTTGAGACCCAAAAGCTCACGGTTAGAAATTAAAGGGGCTCATTTTTCAACAACATGGGCCGTAATGTTTCAAAATATTAATCCCTATATTTCAACGCGATTCAATCGCTAAACATAAATAGCCGTCAGGCAATAATAAATCAGGAGATAATTATAATGACAGAAATTCATGATAGTGTAGATGCTGCAACCAAGCAGAAAAATGCGCAGGCAGCCCAGGATGCTGCGGTAAACGATTCATTAAAAAAAATTAAAAATAAATTCATTGTGCTGAGCGGGAAAGGAGGTGTAGGCAAGACAAGCACTTCGGTAAACCTCGCCATCGCGCTTTCCAAAAAGGGGAAAAAAGTCGGCATTATGGATGTTGATTTGCATGGCCCTGATGTACCCAGGATGCTGGGACTGCAAGGTATGCTGGATCTTAATCAGAACCGGAAGTTAAATCCGATGAGTTACTCGGAAAATTTAAAGGCGGTGTCCATTGAATCTCTTACCGCCAGCAAAGACGATGCCATCATCTGGCGCGGTCCGATTAAGTATTCTGCAATCAAACAGTTTATCGGTGATGTGGAGTGGGGCGAACTTGATTTTTTAATTATTGATTCACCCCCGGGAACAGGTGATGAACCATTGACAATCGCCCAGACAATTAAAGATGCCAGAGCAATTATTGTTACCACCCCACAGGAAGTTTCCTTGGCCGACGTCAGAAAATCGATTAATTTCTGTAAAACAGTTAAAATGGAGATTTTTGGTTTAATAGAGAATATGAGCGGTTTTGAGTGCCCACACTGCGGCAAAACAATAAACCTGTACGGGTCAGGCGGCGGAGAGAACACCGCCCAGGCGATGGGTGTACAGTTTCTCGGTAGAATTCCATTTGACCCGCATGTGGTACAGTGCGGGGATTCCGGCACCTCTATTCTGGATACACATAAAGACTCCATGGTAACCAAAGCGTTTGAAAAGGTGGCTACAAAAATGTCCGAACTGGTGTAATATGACATTTTTTAGGTGAAGGTAATCGTTTGGTTTCCAAGGTAGGGTACAGATTTTCATAAATGAACACGGATTTTCCAAATTCTTGTTCTATTGTTGACATTTTAAAAATGAAAATTAATATATCCATGTAATCCGTGTTCATCCGTGTCCCTTTATTGAAAACGACAAAGTATAAAAAAATTTTTGGAGGAAATTTATAATGAAATTTGCAATACCATTGGCTGAAGGAAAATTGACGGCTCATTTTGGGCATTGTCAGGAGTTTGCACTTGTTGAAGTTGAACAAAACGAAGTAAAAAATAAAGAAATTCTTGTGCCCCCGCCACATGAACCCGGAGTGCTTCCGAAATGGCTCCATGATATGGGTGCAAATGTGATTATTGCGGGAGGAATGGGTGCCATGGCGGTCAACCTGTTTAACCAGAATGGGATAGAAGTGGTCACCGGAGCGCCGTCGTTAGAACCCGAAGTTCTGGTAAAGAGCTATCTGGAAAATAATCTCGAAACCGGTGATAATGCCTGCGATCATTAATTAAAAAAAAATGGCTAAAATGGAAAAAGTTGCCATAGTCGGTTGTGGTGCTTATATGGAAAGTGATTACGGTTGTGCAGGAGAATAAAACCGGGGTAAAGTTAGTTTCAGGTACACACGATTATGTGTAACAGCTGAGTTTGACAGATTCGTAGAAAGCTAGAAAACACCCTCTCCTCTAGTGGGAGAGGGTCGGTGCAAAAGGAAAGGGAAAGTATTATTTTTAAGGAGTTTAGAGACCTTTGAAAAATGATAATTTTTGTTCGAGTTTAAGGAAGGTGAAAATTTCAACCACAGGAATATATTGAATATTTCGAGAATTGAAATTTGAACCTGACGCAGAAATCGGACAAAAAGTGCCTTTTTGCAAAGGTCTCGTTTATTAATCTCAGCAGGCACCTATTCTGTAGGCTTTTTGCCCAACTCTTTTATTCGTTTATGGATGGCATCCAATGAGGTTTTGATATAATCTGCTTGGGTCTTTAGCATGCTCATTTCATCTTCCGCTGTCATTTGATAAAATGTGCCGCCAACAGGTGGATAAAACCCAAAGCCTCTGCCATATCCCGGGCCTACACCCATTCCCTGGCCGGCTCCGCCCCTGAAGCCGCGTCTTAAACCCATACCTCTGCCATAACCCCTTCCAAATTGCAGGTTGAATCCGGCATTTGCCGGATTGCAAACACCTCTTGCGCCACCGGTCATCGGACCGGCGCCCATTGGTCCACTTCCGTCAAATCCTGGCATGATAAGTTCCTCCTTTTTTAGCGTGATTGTAAGGGGATGGTTTCATCAAAAGCTACAAACTGTTTTTATGAAACCATCCATTTTGTGTGTTAGATTTATCAAATATTATCGGTTGCCACGGCCCCGGCCGATACCTCCGCCACGACCCTGACCTCTGCCGACACCTCTGCCTTGGCCTTGGCCTCTGCCGCCGCCCCGTCCTGATCCCATGCCTCCCTGACCTCCCTGGGAAGGATTATTCCGGGTGCCTTTGCCGCATTTTCCTAAGCCTCTTCCAGTTTTAGGCCCCTGACCATCCGGTCCTGTTGCGTCACCTCTTGGCATATGATTCACCTCCTTAACACTATTTATTTTCAAAACCTTCTGCCGCCTCTTCGCCGCTGACGTCGGTGCATCCCTCGAAATTTGTATGTTCCACCACTTACCTTTAAGGCTTTTCCAGTCACCAGAGCTTCTCCAACCGTACTTCGCGCTTTTGCTAAAATCCTGCCATACGTTTGACGTGATACTTTCATCATGCTGGCAGCAGCTTCCTGATCAAGATGCTCAAAATCGGTCAGTCTGATCGCTTCCAGTTCTTCTACAGAGAGAAAAACTTCACCTGTTACCGGCACTCCCTGAGGTATAAAAGCGATGATGGTGGGATATCCGGAAACAAATCTCGGTTTTATCGGTCTGGGCATAAAGAAAACCTCATATTATGATCATTTGACCATAATATAAATACTGTAAAACATTTTGTCAAGGACTATTATGGGCATAGGCTCAAATAAAATTGTTTGATATTTTGTCTGAAGAATCTATAGCGGTTGTTTGAGACTTGGGGGTGAATAAGCAGTTGTATTAATACTCAGTTAGTTGAGGGATTGGGGAATTTTTCATCAATGCCTTTTTTGTGAACCATTTGCGCTTTAATGATTGTTAGAGGCTCATCCGGGGAAGCGACCCTATGCCGGTACAAGCCTTAACCAATGAGTATAGCGCTTTGTACACGCCCCCTATCTTTTACGTTAAACCGATACAGGCAGTGATGATCATTGCCGCCGTGAAAATCTGTTTGATGGGGCTGGTTCAAATCCTATCTCAGCGAGATAGCTGCCGTACGTCAGTTTCTCGGTAATATTGTTAAGGCTTGTACCGGCATAGGGTCGCTTCCCCGGATGAGCTGAGTAGAGATGGAAAAACGGCCCGAACCCTCAGTTAGTTATGGGAAAAGGAGGGATCTTCCTGGATTTGATAAAAAAACCCTCGATTTTGTTTCACCACTTTGATTTTTTTGTCTGCCTCAAGTACATCAAGATATTTATTCACCTCATTCATATGCATACCCAGCAATTCGGTGAGATCCTGCAAGGTACAGGGGCGTCTTGCAATGGTTTCCAGAATGGCTGATTCGGCGTCTTTTCGATAGGAGAGAAGTTCTTTCCGTTTGGGTGGTTTGGCGATTATTTCGGCATAATCAAGGTGCCAGAAATCAATAATGCTTTTAAGCTCGTTGCTGGTGGCTGAGCGAATATTCTGGACGGTTCCCGGCCTGTCCAATGTATTGAGTTGCACCCGGTCCGGTTTTATTTTTTCTATCGCGTCTTTAAGTGCAGTTAATTCCTCCTTTGTATTATTAATGCTGGGGACGATGAAAATTTCCAGCCAGATTTGTCCGGAATATTCTTTTCTAAATTGGATCAAGCCCTCGATAACGGTATCGATATTAAGCTTTGGATTGGGCCGAACGATTTTGGCAAAAGATATTTCACTAGCCGCGTCTAAAGAAGGTATGACCACGGTGGCATCTTTGATATCGTCACGGACATTTTTCTGGAAAAGGAGTGTGCCGTTGGTAAGCACAGCCACAGGAATATTAAAAGCCTGTGTTTTGATGAAACGAATCACATCCCCAATGGCCGAATTTAAGGTGGGCTCACCAGAACCTGAGAATGTGATATAGTCCGGCTTCGGATGGTGAGACAAAAAATGAGAAAGTTCTTTCTTGATCTCTTCGAAGGGCACATATTCTCTACGATTTAAAGTAAGGTGAGTGGTTCGTCCGCATTCACAGTAGATACAGTTTAAGGTACATGTTTTCATGGGAACCAGATCGAGTCCCAATGATATTCCCAATCGTCTTGAAGGTACCGGACCGAATAGATGGTTGTACATAGATACGTCCTTTTTTATCGGTTAACAATTTTAATCATGGCGAGGTTATTGCTAAGCTTTTTTGAGTTTTTCGATGAACTGCATTTTTTGGTTTTTAGCTTTTATTCTTTAAGGGAATTTTATGCCTAATAAATCATATGTCAAGATTAATAGTAACTAGTTGCTTTAGGTGTTCACAGCTTGGTGTTTGAAGCAGCCTAACTGCATAAAAAATGATATTTCATTTTAAATGGCAGTTATCTTTTACCCATTGGATGAAAGCGATCAGTTTGAGTATTGGCAATAAAGTGTGATATGTCAATATATTATGAGCACTGAACGCTAAATTTTGTACCTTTGGACTATTCCATTCAGTTTTTTCTTGCTAATTTATCCTTACCAATATATATTTACACCGTTTACTCCATTTACACCAATTTCACCATTTTCACCATTTACACCATTTACACCATTTATACTAATTATATCGTTATGGCCAGGCGACAAAGGAGAAATATGAATAAAGAAAACGATGAGATATTTAGTATTCCACAGGCGGCAAAACGCTGCGCCATAAGCAGATGGACGCTGATGAAGTGCGTGACTTCCGGTGAACTGAAGGCATCGCGCACACCCGGCGGACATTACAGAATTCTAAAAGGAGATCTGGAAGATTTTATTATTAAAAAGAAGATGTATCCTTTGGTACACAACCATTCTTCCCATAAAAAGATCCTAATTGTAGACGATGATCCCCAGATTCAGAAATTTCTTACCGTAATGCTTTCAGCTAAAAGATACGAAACAGAAACGGCATCCAGTGGTTTTGAAGCCGGGGCCAAGGTGGTAAAATTTAATCCAGGCCTGATTGTCCTTGATTTGTTTATGCCGGAGATGAGCGGGTTTGAGGTCTGCAGACAGATAAAGAAAGATCCGGAAACCTCACATATAAAAATACTGGCCCTAACTGGCCATGACAGCAAACAAAACAGGGACCGCATAATAGAAGCCGGGGCAGATGGCTATATGGTAAAACCGGTGGAAAAAGCAGACCTGTTTCGGTATGTCGAAGAGCTTTTGAATTTTTAGGACTCGCTTAAAGATATCTTCAAAAAGGAAAATAAATTTTAATGAAACCGCTTGAGACGAAACCCGGTTACTTTCAGAAATTTCGAAATTCAACCCTGAACAGGATGGCTCCAGGAGTTGTAATAGAGAAAGAAAACCTGATTTACTGGCGGGTGCGTATCCTGTTTGCGATTATTGTAACTGGGTTGTTGATAGGCATTTTTGTGTTAGTGCCCTCAATCACTTTGGTAATCAAGAAAAAATTATGGGGCCTGTTTCTCTTTGACATAGTGGTTTGGTCAGTTAGCATGAGCCTCCTGCTTTCAAGCCGCCTAAGGTATGAAATGCGTGCGGCAATAGCTTTGATACTATTTTATACCTTGGGGTTGGTTATAACCATTTCGGTAGGACCATTGAGTGGTGGTCCCATATGGCTGTTTACTTTTGCAGTTCTTGTCGGGGTTCTCCTTGGAGCACGAGCAGCAATCGTTGCACTATGCGTTAACGCAATTACACTAATGATCATCGGCTGGCTGATCAGCGCAGGCATTTTTGGCCATATATTTCCATTTTTCGACACCATAGAAACCATGATATCTGCCATGGCAAATTTTGTGCTTTTAAACACAATTGCCGCCATATCTGTAGCAGTATTGGTAAAAGGCCTTGTATCGACCCATGAGAGGCAAAAGTCTTTGTATCGTAATTTGGAAACAGAGCGGTTAAATTTACTACAAGCAAAGAAAAAGCTGGAGCATGAAGTTGAGGAACGGTTGCATACTGAGAAAGTTCTTCAGGAGAGTGAAAGACTTTACCGACTTCTTGCTGATAACGTGGATGACAATATCTGGACTATGAATATGGAAATGAAGTTTACCTACATCAGTCCTTCCATCACCCGATTGCGAGGTTATACGGTCGAAGAGGCTATGGCCCAATCTTTTGAGGAAGTTATAACTCCTGCCTCTGTGGATATTGCCCTGAAAGCATTTACTGAAGAGCTGGAGGAGCATAACAAAGGACAAAAACCCCGACACAGATCCAGAAAAGTGGAGCTTGAACTTAACTGTAAAGATGGTTCTACGGTATGGACTGAGACTGAAGCGAATTTTATATACGGTGCTGATGGCCAACCCCAAAGTATTATTGGGGTAACACGCGATATTACCGAGCGCAGGCAGGCGGAGTCGGTCCTGAGGGAGAGCGAAGAAAAGCTCGCAAGATCGAAAAAAATGGAGTCCCTGGGACTTCTGGCAGGTGGTGTGGCTCACGATTTGAATAACGTCCTGTCGGGGATTGTAAGCTATCCGGAATTGATTTTATTGGATTTACCTGAAGACAGCAAATTTCGAAAACCTATTGAGACCATTCAGGAGTCCGGGCACCGGGCGGTCGCCATCGTTCAAGACCTGTTAACCGTGGCAAGAGGGGTGGCTACTACCAAAGAAGTTCTGAACTTAAATGATCTTATTGATGATTACTTAAGTTCTCCAGAGCATAATAAACTGAAACAGTTTCATCCAACAGTTAGGATCAAGACCAAGCTTGATACGGACTTGTTTAACATAAGCGGTTCTCATATTCATATCGAAAAGGTGGTAATGAATCTAGTGTCAAACGCCTCGGAAGCCATTGAGGGTGGCGGCAATGTTACCATATCAACCCTGAACCGTTATATTGACAGACCTTTAAGGGGGTATGATGATGTAAACATCGGTGAATACGTTGTTCTTTCTGTATCAGACGATGGTTCAGGAATATCATCGGTTGACCTTGAGAGGATATTCGAACCATTCTATACCAAGAAGGTCATGGGCAGAAGCGGTACCGGTTTAGGCCTGGCGGTGGTATGGAATACGATGCAAGATCACCAAGGCTATATAGATGTGACAAGTGACGAAAACGGTACAACCTTTGAGCTGTTTTTCCCCATAACCAGAGATGGAATATCGGATAAAGCCTTGTCCATACCCATCAAAGATTACCAAGGAAGCCAGGAAACGGTGCTGGTTGTTGATGATATGGAAAGCCAACGTGAAATATCTTGTAAAATGTTGGATACATTAGGCTATAAAACGAAAGCAGTATCCAGGGGCGAAGAGGCCGTTGAGTATTTAAAAGATAACACAGTGGATTTAGTCTTGCTTGATATGATTATGGACCCGGGCATAAATGGTCGGGAAACATACGAAAGGATCATTAAGATTCATCCCAAACAAAAGGCCATTATAGTCAGTGGGTTTTCTCAAACAGATGAAGTAAAGGAAGCTCAAAAATTAGGCGCCGGTCAATACATAAAGAAGCCGGTTACGTTAGAAAAAATAGGCATTGCGGTTCAACAGGAACTGGGGAAATAGAGATTTTTGAAGCATCAAGAAAATCCCATAAACGATGAGTGAATTGGCAGGTTTAAAAAGGATACGGCCATGACCCTTTTGCAAAAGAGGTGTAAAAAGAGACTATTTTGCTTCCTTTACCAACACTTTAAGAGAAGCATCTTATGCTTTATTTTATCTATCATTTTATTCTGGTTTGTTCCGTGGTCAGGGGCACAGAACCCAAATGAAATAATTTCAGTTCAGCTAACCGACCATGAGAGGAAATGGCTTTCCCAACACAGGACTATTAAGATTGCTCCCGACCCGTTTTTTCCTCCCATCGATTGGATAGATGATAAGGGCCACTACGGGGGAATTTCGGCTGACTTTATACAGATTGTGAAAAAGAAAACCGGAATTAATTTTAAAGTGATCAAGTGCAAAAACTGGGATGAGGTCCTTGAAAAAGCCAAATCCAGAGAGGTGGATGCCATTCCCGCGGCAGCGCAAACGCCGGAACGATCCAAATACCTCACCTTTTCCGAGCCCCATATCATACTACCGGGGGTAATCATAACCAGAACAAAAGTATCCGGCGATATTACACTTGAGGATCTCTCCACCATGAAAGTTTCCGTGGTCAAGGCCTATCTCTGGCAGGAGTTTTTGGAAAACGATTTTCCCACCATGAAACTCGATTTAGTCAATGACTTGCAGGAAGGCCTGAGAAAAGTGGCCTTAGGTATATCGGACGCCCTGGTGGCAACCCTTCCGGTGGCACTTTATTATATTGAAAAGGAAGGGATCACCAATCTTCGTGTCGCAGGTGAGACCGGCTATTATACCAGACTTTCCTTTGCCTCACGCAAGGACTGGCCGGAGCTCAATGTGATAGTGAAGAAGGCGTTGGATCAAATCTCACCTAGCAGGAAGGAAGAAATTTTAGGTAAGTGGATCCATTTGGAGGAAAAATCGCTATTTAAGCAGAAAGAATTCTGGCTTACAATTCTGGTGATCGTCGGTGGTTGTGGCTTAATAGTTGTTGGCATTGCGCTGTGGAACAGATCCTTAAGAAGAAGGGTTGATCAAAGAACAGGGGAATTAAAAAAAGAATTGATTCAGCGCGTACAGGCAGAGGAGGCACTGCGGGAGAGTGAAGAGAAATATCGATTGCTAATAGAAAATCAAACGGATCTTATTGTCAAGGTTGATTCCGATGGAAGGTTCGAATTTGTAAGCCCATCTTACTGTGAGATGTTTAACAAGACAGAGGAAGAGTTGATCGGCCAGAGGTTCATGCCCCTCGTTCATAAGGATGATCAGCAAAACACGGAAAAAGCAATGGAAGCTCTTTATCAACCACCCTATACCGCCTATATGGAACAGCGTGCCGCCACAAAGGATGGATGGAAATGGCTGGCGTGGGTGGATACTGCCATGCTCGATGAAAACGAAAATGTGGTGAGTATCATTGGAGTTGGAAGGGACATCAACAATAGGAAGCAGATTGAGGAGGCACTGCAGGAGAGTGAAGATAAATTCAGAACTTTTTTTAATTTATCTCCTCAGTGTATTGCCATTACAGAGGCGGATACAGGCAAGTTGGTGAATGTCAACGATATGTTTTGTGAGCTGACCCAATATCCGCGTGATGAAATTATTGGAAAAAGTACAATAGAAATAGGTTTATATTCTGTCAATGACAGAGACAGATTGATAAATGAGGTGTATAGGTCAGGGGAAAGCAGGGGATTGAAGATGGATTTTAAGACTAAGGACGGCTCCATTCTCAATACGTTGATGTTTGCCAAATTGCTTCGGGTAAAAGAGGAAAAGTTTATTTTTACAATATTTGTTGACATAACCAGACAACAAAAACTCGAAGCGCAACTTCAGCAAGCCGAAAAGATGGAGTCCATCGGTACCCTAGCAGGTGGCATCGCCCACGATTTTAACAATATTCTTTTTCCCATGTTCGGTTATCTGGAAATGATGCTGGGAGACGTTCCCCAAGACAGCCCATTGCATGAAAGCCTTGAAAAGGTTTTTAACGGAGCGAAGCGTGCCAGGGACTTGGCCAAACAGATACTCACCTTCAGCCGGCAAAAGGATCATGAGATGAAACCCTTGAAGGTGCATCTGGTTATCAAAGAGGCCCTGCATCTGGTCGAGTCATTTTTACCGAGCACAATTGAGATCAGTCAAAGCATAAAGACCGATTGCGGGCCGGTCATGGCCGATCCCACCCGGATTCATCAGATCGTCATGAACCTGTGTACCAATGCCTTCCATGCAATGGAAGATACCGGTGGAAAACTGACTATAAACCTGAAGGAAGTTGAGTTAGTCTCTAAGGACATCAAAGACCCGGCCATAACTCCGGGTCCACATATTTGCCTGACGGTGGCCGACACCGGCCCGGGTATGGCGCAAAGCACCATAGGAAGGATATTCGATCCCTATTTTACCACCAAAAAAGAAGGGAAAGGCACCGGTTTGGGACTTTCGGTAGTTCATGGGATTGTTAAAAGCCATGGCGGTCAGATTAGCGTTGTCAGCGAGCCCGGTAAGGGGAGTGAGTTTCATGTTTATCTGCCGTTAATAAAACCCGGGAGAGAAGCAGCAAAGGGCGAAACCGATACACCCGTTCAAAAAGGGGATGAACGGATTCTACTGATCGATGACCAGGGCACCATTATTCAGATGGAAAAAAAGATGCTGGAACGACTGGGGTATCATGTGGTCCCATATACCAGTAGCGTGGATGCTTTAGAAGCATTCAAGAAAAATTCCCAACGGTATGATTTGGTCATTACCGACATGACCATGCCGAAAATGACTGGTGAGCAACTGGCAGAGGAGATAAGCAAAATTCGTGCGGATATACCGGTGATTCTCTGTACCGGATTCAGCAAAATGATGTCTGAGGAAAAGGCGGAGTCTTTGGGGATAAAGGGATTCCTCATGAAACCGGTGGTGATGAAAGACCTTTCCAATATGATTCGCCGCGTGTTGGATGAGTGATTATTCAGCTGGATAGGTTGAAGGCCGAAGACTGTTAGGGAAAATCAATTTTTCAGCCATGTTTGGTACAGGAATTAAATTCCAGCAAAATTGGGCAATCGTATTCTTCTGCTCCCTTCAGCCTTCGGTCTAAACAGCTCCAGCCTGACGACGTGAGTAGTTGTGCAGGAACCTTAAAAAAGGAAAAATAGGTTTAATGAAACCAATTGAGAAGAAATCGGGTTATTTTCAAAGATTTAAGGCGTTTGCGATAAGCAGGATGGCCCCAGGTGTTGTAGTAGAGAAAGACAGCCTCACCTACTGGCGGGTGTATATCCTGTTTGCTATTATTCTGACCGGGGTGATCATCGGTATTTTTGCCTTAGTGCCGGTAGCTGTGATGTTGATCAAGGAAAAAATGTGGGCCTTGTTGGCCTTTGATTGGTTTGTGTGGCTAATGGGTATGTATCTGTTGCTTTCAAACCGTTTAAGATATGAAATTCGGGCAGCTATTGCTTTAATGCTGGTCTATGGCCTGGGATTGGTCATTATTATTAATGTGGGCCCTTTGAGCGGTGGCCCCGCCTGGCTGTTTGCCTTTGCGGTGTTGATGGGGATTCTTCTGGGAGCCAGAGCCGCCATGGCGGGCTTGGCCATCAATGCCATTACACTTACAATTTTATACTGGCTGATTAGTGCGGGTTTCTTTGGCCAGACCTTTCCATTTTTTAATACCATGATAGCAATGATCGTTGCGGGTGCAAATTTTGTGCTTCTGAACGCGATTGCCGCCATATCTGTAGCTGTACTGGTAAAAGGCCTGGCCTCCACCCACGATGCGGAAAAGTCTTTGAATCGCACTTTGAAAACAGAGCGTTTGTATTTAATGGAAGCAAAAAAAAAGCTGGAGCATGAGGTTGAAGAGCGTTTGCGTGTTGAGAATGTACTGCGGGAGAGTGAGGAGAAAGAAAAATTAAGAAATCGGATTGCCAACATTTTCCTCACTAAAACGGATGAACAAATGTACTGGGAAGTATTGACGATTGTTTTACATATAATGAAAAGCAAATTTGGCGTGTTTGGTTATATTAATCAACAGGGTGCATTGGTTTGTCCATCAATGACCAGAGACATCTGGGATCAATGTCAAATGACAGAAAAAGATATTGTCTTTCCCAGAGACACTTGGGGAAACAGTATCTGGGGGAAAGGATTAAGAACGAAAAAATCAGCATACGCCAACAAACCGTTCAAAGTTCCCCAAGGACATATTCCGATTGACCGATGTTTGACTGTACCCATCGTGTTTAAGGATAGATCAATAGGCGTGCTCACCGTTGCCAATAAAACAGAAGATTATGTTAAATCAGATAAAATCGTTCTTGAATCGGTCGCTGAATATATCGCTCCGGTATTGCATGCCATATTGGAAAGAAAACAGGCAGAAAAAGAGTTGCAGGAAAGCAATGAAAAGCTTGCCCGGTCAAAGAAGATGGAATCCCTGGGACTGATGGCAGGAGGGATCGCCCACGATTTGAATAATATTCTCTCTGGAATTGTAAGCTATCCTGATTTGCTTTTAATGGATTTACCGGCAGACAGCCCGATTAGAGAACCTGTTGAGGTCATAAAAGAGTCCGGCGAGAGAGCTGCTGATGTGGTTTCGGATTTGTTAACAGTGGCCAGAGGGGTTGCTACCGGTAAAGAGGTTATCAACTTAAATGCCTTGGTGGAAGAATACCTGAATTCTGCTGAATACCAACAGATCAATAAAACACATCCATCTGTGTATGTAGAAGCAAAGCTTGATGAGGATTTATTGAATATACACTGTTCTCCAACCCATATTAAAAAATCATTGATGAATTTGGTTGCCAACGCTTCCGAGTCTATTGAAGATGGGGGAACAATCACTATATCCACCATTAACAGGTATTTAGACGAGCCTTTAAAAGGATATGAGGATGTTCGTACCGGTGAATATGCCATGCTGACCGTATCGGACGATGGCTCGGGTATATCTTCCCAAGATCTAGAGAGAATTTTTGAGCCATTCTATACCAAAAAAATAATGGGCAGGAGCGGCACCGGTTTAGGTTTGGCCGTGGTATGGAATACAGTACAGGATTGCGATGGATATATAAATATAAGGAGCAATGAGAACGGCACGGTATTTGAACTATATTTTCCGGTAACCAGAGATGAATCTAGACTGGTTAAACAGGATATACCCTTTGAGGATTATGTCGGCCATGGAGAAAAAATTCTTGTGGTTGATGATGAGGAGAATCAAAGAGAAATCGCATCAAGATTATTGATCAAGCTGGGTTATACTACGGAAGCGGTGCTAAGTGGAGAAAAAGCGGTTGAATATTTAAAAGAGAATTCCGTGGACTTGATCGTGCTGGACATGATTATGCCGAATGGAATGAACGGACATGAGACATACCGGGAAATAATCAAAATTCATCCTGGTCAAAAGGCGATTATAGCCAGCGGGTTTGCCGAAACGGAGGACGTAAAGGCCGCCCAGAAATTGGGGGCGGGAAAATACATCAAAAAACCCTATACCATAGAAAAAATTGGACTGGCGGTAAAAGAAGAATTGGAAGCCGGCAGTCGTTTACGGTCTGAAACTTGAGATTAGAAAGGAGAAATTCGAGAAAAAGGGAGGTTATTCATGAAATTCCCCAGATTAAATAATTTTCCATTCTTGCTGACAGCAGTTTTTGCACTTACTGTCTTTATCTCAACCTATTCTCACGGAGAGAGTGAAAAAAAACATAGGTTTACCATAGGCTTTGCTGCAATGAATGTGGAGATGACATGGATGAAGTTTGCCTACTATGCCATACGTAAAAAGGCTGCCGAGTTGGGTGTAGATTTGATTACCTATGATGCGGGGAATAATGTGGCCAAACAGGCTATTAATATCGAGAATTTAGTCAAAAGAGGCGTGGATGCGATCATTACGGATCCCGTAAATGTAAAAGGGTTGATTCCGACACTTGAGTTTGCCTCTGGAAAAAAAATCCCCGTAGTGGCCTTTGACCGCTCTGCAACTGGAGCACCGTACCTTTTCTTTGTAGGTTCAGATGATGTAGAGGCAGGCCGCCTTGCATGCCGGTTCCTTGCAGACAGGCTGAAAGGTGTTGGCGATATCATCGTTTTGGAAGGAGCTGTCGGCTCTTCACCTGCAATCAATCGTTCAAAGGGCTTTTATGATGAAATTAAAAAATACCCTTCCATGAAGGTCGTGTTCAACAAGAGCGGTGGGTTTTTTCATGATGAGGGTTATTGGGTTATGGAAGAGGCTCTGGCTACGGTTGCTGGTTTCAACGCAGTGTATTCGCAGAATGACGATATGCTATTGGGAGCCATAGAGGCAATGGAAAACGCAGGTATACCTCCTAAAAAGATATTAACCATTGGGACTGATGCCATTCCGAAGGCGTTGATAGCCATACGTGAAGGCCGATTGGATGCGACCATCCAATACCCCATCAGCCAGGTAGAGATCGCATTGGAGAGGCTCGTTCACTACTTGAAAACCGGCAATCTCCCGGAATGGAAAGAGCATCTGGTGAAGCCTTGGGTCATTACAAGTGAGAATATATCTACCGGTGATTTTTATTCATCTATTGAGGATTAAACTCCTGGTAACCATCAGGGAAGTATTCGGGTGCAATTATGTTTAAGAAAAATTACATGCTGTTTTTGGGGGGTGTACTCATATTTTTCGGTTTTTGCCTAGGTATTTTGAGCGTTACGTTCAACTACGTAAAATTAAACCGGGAAGCCGCTGTGGGCGAATTTGAAGAGCAGGTGAAAGCCGGTGCGAAACAGCTTCAATTTTACTCTGAATCCTTACGTTCCGATCTTCTCAGGATTGAAAAATATCTGTCCAACAGCGACATGAAGGTGAGCAGAGAGCTCTATGGTTACCTGGATTTTGTATTGGGCCATCACCCAAATGCCATTGCTGAAATTTTGATTTTGGATGTCAATGGAAAGGGTGTTGCCGGAACAAACCCGGTATCAGTGAAATCAAGTTTTCACGAATCCAAATATTTTATAAAAACGCAGCACCGGCCAAATAGAGTCTATTTTTCAGAGGCAATTATTGCAGGGGATTTATCCAGACTCTCTGAAGTCGGCACTAATGGTTTCATGGATCCCCTGGATTTGGGATTTGTGCTTTACTCAGGCGTTTATTCAAGAGGAGTATTTAAAGGAGCTGTTTTGTTTATCGTCAGGGCGGAACCGTTTTTCAAACGATACTCGGAGGCACTTACTAAACTTACCTCGGGATATGGATTTATATTACAGGAAGATGGCCGCATTCTGTTTCATCGTGATGTTGAACTTCGTGGTAAATTTATTTCGGATTTGCCCGAATCTTCCGATTTATCAAACGATTTACTGAAAAAAAATGAAGGAAAGATTTCAGGGTATGGTTTGACCGGACAGCATATGAATATTATTTCTGAAGTATTTCTTCAGAACCGAAAATGGATTTTAGGTGTTTCAACCAATACATCAAAGCTGGCTCAAAAAACCCTAATCACCCTTTACACCCTCAGCGGTATCTTGCTGCTTCTCGGTATTATTGTATTCGGGCTTGTATTTTCTTTGATCCGTCTGGGTAAGGCCAAAGAAAGGCTGAGCGCCGGTGAAAAGCGGCTTTCTTTGATTCTTAAGCAGGTCGGTGCTGTCCTGTGGACCACAGATACCGATCTTCGCTTTACCTCATCACATGGCAGTGGGCTTGCAGTATTAAAGCTCAAGCCCGGGCAAGTCACAGGGCAAACGCTTTACCAATACTTCCAGACCGACGACCCGATGTTTCTACCCATTGCATCTCACCTCTGCGCCCTCGACGGTGAATCGGTAAACTATGAGCAAACCTGGGGTGGCATAACCTTTCAAACACACGTTGAACCGCTCCGAGACACGGAAGGAAATATCTCAGGCTTAATCGGGGTTTCGCTGGAAATTACCGAGCGCAAGCGGATGGAGATGGCATTGAAGGCGAGCGAGGAGAAGTATCGCAGCCTGGTGGAAACCATTACCGATCTTGTTTTCATCATCGATCCGGATGGAAGGTTTACCTATCTTAACCCTGAATTTGAAAAAGTGACCGGCTTTGTCGTCGTAGACTACATTGGGCGTTCTTTTACTGAAATTCTTGTCCCTGAATATATTGAACCGACGGTTGACCGATTTAAACGCGGGCTTTCCGGCGAGGTCATTCCCATTTATGAGGTAGAGATTAAACATAAGGATGGAAAGACGGTCCCGGTGGAATTAAAGGTGGCATCACTCCTGGATGATGATGGTCATGCCATGGGCAGAATCGGTGTAGCCCGTGACATTTCTAAACGCAAGCAGAACGAAGAAGCGCTGCGGGAAAGCGAGGAGCGAATTAAGGCGATCCTTAAAGCTTCTCCAGTGGGGATCGGTTTGGTTATCAACCGCACAATGGACTGGGCGAACGAGACCATGTACCGCATGGTCGGCTATAAATCAGGCTCACTTTTGGGAAAAAGCGCCAGAATTTTCTACCCGGACGATGAAGAGTTTCATCGGGTAGGCCGAGAGCTTTACGCCGGCATTGAGGAATCAGGCAATGCCCAGGTAGAAACAAAATGGGTGCGAAAGGATGGATCGGTTTTTGATTGTATCCTTCGGTTGAGCGCCCTTGACCCATCCGACCCTGCCAAGGGCCAAATCGTAGCATTAACCGATGTTTCTGAACTTAAACGTGCCCATGAAGAAATGAGAAAAAGTGAAGCGGAAAAAAAGGCGATACTGGACGGCATCACCACCAGCATCAGATTCGTTAATACAAACCTGGAAATACTATGGGCAAACAAGGCTGCCGCTGATTCGGTTAGTAAATCTCCCCAAGAAATGGTGACGCATAAATGCTATAGTTTTTGGGGGGATGGCTCGAAAAGGCACTGTGAAAGTTGCCCGGTAGTGAAAACCTTCAAAACAAAAAAGACAGAACATGTCATCCAACATACTTCGGATAAGAAAATGTTCGATCTAAAAGCTGAGCCGGTTTTTGACATTAATGGAAACTTGATCGGTGTTATTGAAATTGCCCATGATATTACTGACAAGTACCGGCTTGAAGACCAGCTTCAACAGGCTCAGAGGATGGAATCCATCGGCACCCTAGCCGGGGGGATCGCTCATGATTTTAATAACATTCTTTTTCCCATATTCGGCTATCTGGAGATGCTGCTGGCAGACATTCCGCAAGACGACCGGTTCCACGGCTACCTTGTGGAGGTTTTTAACGGTGCCAAACGGGCACGGGATTTGATTAAACAGATCCTGGCGTTCAGCCGCCAATCGGATCACGAGCGTAAACCTATAGAAATTCAGCGCATAATCAAAGAAGCCTTGAAGCTGCTCAAGTCTTCATTGCCGAGCACCATTAAGATCAGGCGAAATATAAAAAGCGATTGCGGGCTGGTGATGGCGGATCCGACTCAGGTTCACCAGGTTGTCATGAACCTGTGCACCAATGCCTTTCATGCCATGGAGGGAACCGGCGGGAAACTGTCAATATCCTTAAAGGAAGTCTGGTTGGAGACCGAAGACTTAAAAGACCCGGCCATGATTCCGGGGGAATATGTCTGCCTGACTGTGGCAGACAACGGCCCGGGGATGGAACAGAGCATAGTCAACCGAATATTTGATCCCTATTTTACCACCAAGAAAGAAGGCAAGGGAACGGGTTTGGGCCTTGCCGTGGTTCATGGGATTGTTAAAAGTCATAACGGACATATTGATGTTAACAGCAAGCCTGGTGAGGGAGCACTATTTCATGTTTATCTACCTTCAATAAAAACCGAGGAGGTAAGTCAGAAAGAGGAAACCGATATACCCGTTCAAAAAGGGAATGAGCGAATTCTACTGATTGATGACCAGGATATGATTGTTCAGATGGAAATGCAAATGCTTGAGCGGTTGGGGTATCATGTGACAACTCGTACCAGCAGCACTGATGCCTTGGAGGCATTCAGGGCCAACCCCCAGGTGTTTGATCTGGTCATTACCGATTTGACCATGCCGAATATGACCGGAGATAAACTGGCAGGTGAGTTGATAAAAATTCGACCTGAAATTCCGATTATTCTGTGCACCGGATTCAGCGAAATGATGTCCAAAGAAAAAGCGGAGTCTATAGGGATAAAGGGATTTCTGATGAAACCGGTGGTGATGAAAGATCTTTCCCATGTCATTCGTCAAGCACTGGATAAGTAGCGGCTCAGGTATAAACAGCTTCAGCCTGGATATATGGGCAGCTTAAAAAAATTAATCAGCGAACGTCGAATTAAGGAAGAAAGTGCTGATGAAATCTTCAGAAAAGAAACCACGGGACCCTTGAAATTCTTATACCCTCTTTTCCATCTAAATTCTACAAGGACCAATATTTTTTAACAGACCGCCACTTTGTAAAATACACCATTTTCTGGGTAAATTAAAAAAGAGCGACTGCAAACCTAAAATAAAATATATGAGGTCCCGTACAAATAAGCCCAAAACCGAATATCCATATCCCCGTTCACCAAATGAAAAACAGCCGCAGTCGAAGTTATAACCCCGTATCAAATTGATAAGCAAAGCCACCATAAAAACCGACAGCATTGTCTGTAAAATAAGCATGGCGGATCGAGGGTATATTCCCAGTATCAGGGCAATACCGGATGAAAGTTCCAGGTAGGGTAAAATAATGGCGGTCAGATTTATGATACATTCAGGGAAAAGATAATACCCGTAAATGATTTTTGCAAAATGGGCAGGCGCAACGATTTTGTGATAGCTGGCATATATAAATGTAATACCAATCAGCCATCGAATAAGTAATTCCATCCAGTGGCTGTAAAATAGTATTTTTAGGTTATGGTTCAACCGGATAGCCTCTTTTTTTCCATTCTTGGTAGCCATCTATAAAAACGTTTACATTTTCATATCCCTCTTCCATAAGATATTGAGCCAGTTCATGGCTGTCATTGCACTCTCTTCCGGAACAGTAGACAATGACGGGTGTAGTAGAGGGGTATTTTGTTTTAAAGTGATCGATAAACTCAAAAAACTGATTTGCCGGAATCGATACCGCATTTTTAATATGACCATTAATAAACACTTCAAAACTTCGGGCATCGACAAAAACAGCTTTTCCCGCGTCATAAATTTTTTTGGCTGTATTTGCATCGTTTATTTGCAAAAAATCGCCGGAAACAGGATCGTTTTTTGGTTTTGCAGTAATCACTCCCTGAGATGTATCCCACTGCCCAAACAGAGCGATGCCGTTGGGGGAAAAATAATTAACGGTAAATGCAGCAATAACCGTAACACTTAGAATGATGATAAGTTCTTTGGCAATGTCTTTATATGGCATAGCAATACATTCTCAATTAGGCGGAGTTGACGGTTCAATAAATACATTGCCTTATCCATCATTGCTAATAAATTGTCAATATGACATGCATTTTAATATTCACAAGATGACCATACTTTGATATGAATGGTTAAAAATATGGAGAGTGTTCGCAAAGCGTTGAAATCGGAAATTTTATCTTCAACCCGTAAATCCGTTTCATCTCTCCCGAATTTCTAATTTTTATTTCAAGTTTAAAGTCGTTAACGGTTGCACCAAATGATTATTAATAAAACAGGTCCAATCATTGAAAATTTTTACTCTATCGGACATGCGGCCATACCGGTTTATGTTATGGACGGGGTTCATCCCCTCATTTTTGACGCAGGATTTACTTTTTTAGGTGAAATATATGCGGGAGAGATTAAAAAAATTCTTGGCAATAGACAACCCGAGTATCTTTTTTTAACCCATGCCCATTTTGACCATTGTGGATCTGTATCCATCCTTAAAAAGCATTTTCCGTTAATGAAAGTCATTGCATCCCAAAAAGCAAAAGAGATCCTTGGCCGTCCCCATGCAATCAAATTAATAAGAACATTGAATCAGGCTTCAAAGGAAATGGCCGGGGAGATGGAAATAGACTTTGCTTCATCTGTGATGTTTCAGCCGTTTGAGATAGACCAAACCGTTAAGGATGGTGATATTGTTGAAATTTCAAACGGGTTGAATATTCGGGTGATAGAGACGCCAGGTCATACTTCAGACTGTCTGAGTTATTATATACGGGAAAAAAGGATCTTAATGTCATCTGAAGCCGCAGGACAGCCGGATCGAACCGGATATATCGTTTCAGATTGTCTTCTTGATTATGATCAGTATTTCAACTCGTTAAAAGGGCTTGCTTCAATAGATATTGAAATATTATGCCCCGGCCACCTTTTTGTATATACCGGTGATGATGCTAAAAAATATCTGAAAGAGTCAATGCAGGAGTGTGAACGGTTTCGACAACGGGTAGAGCTTTGCCTGGTTGAAGAGGGCGGAGATCTTGATAGGGTAAAGATGCGGATTAAAGAAATCGAATACGACAATAACGACGGACCCAAGCAGCCGGAGCCCGCCTATTTGCTTAATCTGGAGGCCCGAATCAAAGCGGTGGCGAAAAAAATGAATAAAACTTGCAACAGGGAAGGGTCTGTTTTATAAGTTACACGATGGCAACAAAACCTGATTTAACCACAGACATTGGAGGGATAGAGCTTAAAAATCCTGTAATGACGGCATCCGGTACATTCGGCTATGCCGCGGAGTTTGAGGCGCTGGTTGATTTAAACCGGCTGGGTGGTATTATTGTGAAGGGGTTGTCACTTGAACCTTCGATGGGAAACAAGCCACCCAGAATTGTGGAAACCGCCTGTGGGATGCTAAATGCCATCGGTCTTGAAAATGTGGGGATTGAAGCATTTGTAAAGGAAAAGCTACCCTATTTAAAAAAGCTCACCACACCGGTTTTTACCAATATTTACGGAGAAAATATCGGCGACTATGCACGCCTTGCCGCACGCATAGATGAGCTATATGAAATTGCCGGTATTGAGGTCAATATTTCGTGTCCCAATGTAAAGGCCGGGGGAATCGCTTTTGGAGTGGTTCCGGAAACTGCGGCAGAGGTGGTCGGTGCTGTCAGAAAAAATACTTCCAAGCCACTTATCGTCAAACTGTCTCCCAATGTGACGGACATAACCCAAATAGCCAAAGCCGTTGAAGGTGCCGGCGCAGATTCTCTGTCACTGGTAAACACAATTACCGGTATGTCCATTGACATTGAGACCCGAAGGTCAAAACTTGCAAATATTACCGGGGGACTTTCCGGTCCGGCAATCAAGCCTGTTGCATTGCGCATGGTATGGCAGGTGGTTCAGGGTGTAAAAATTCCTGTGATTGGAGTGGGTGGTATCGCATGTGCTGAAGATGCACTTGAATTTTTGATTGCTGGCGCTGTCGCTGTACAAGTCGGCACAGCAAATTTTGTAAATCCACATGCGACCGTTGATATAATAGAAGGCATAGAAGGGTTTCTCATAGAAAGAAAAATTAAATCTATAAAAGATATTATCGGGACTATAGAGACCTGATCGATTTACCATGGAAACTAAGTGAAAAGCTGGGAGGCAGGAGGCTATGAGGTTGGGAAGTGATTAACCGGTCAGGCCGGTCATCCTGGCTTGACAGGTTTCCCACATATGTATTTTTACTGACTGGTGGGTGTTAATTTTTAAGTTCCGGCTTGTTCCAATGAATTTGGGACATTTTCGGGTAAGGGGGATGAATGAAAAAGATGGTTTTACTATGGGTGGCTTCTATGTTTTTGCTGGGGACACCTGTATTCGCAGGTGAACTTGAAGTGGGACAGAAGGCGTCTGACTGGTCGTTTAAAGACAGTGATAAAAAAGATTTCACCATGGAGTCATGGGCCGGAAAGGTTCTTATGATAAACTATGTTGATCCGGATGAGTCGGATTTGAATGAGCCTTTCACTGATGCCATGAAAAAGGCAAAAGACGATGGGCGTTTGACCGATGCAGGTTATAAAGGGATGGGGATTGCAGATTGCGCGGCCACCTGGAAGCCTGATTTTGCCATCCGGCTCATTGCCGGGAAAAAGGCGAAAAAGTATAAAACAGTTATCCTTTTCGACTACGATGCTGTCTTACGCGAAGCCTGGGGACTTAAAAAAGATACTTCCAATATAATCATCCTTGACAAAAACAGGGTGTGTCGGGCACTTGTGCGCGGAAAAGTTCCTGATGATCAGGTGGAAAAGCTGATTCAGCTATGTGTTGATTTGCAAAGCAAGTAAAGAGACTTCGAGCTAAAGAATACTTTTAGCCGATTTTAAAAACCACGTCCTTCAGCGCTTAAGGGGATTTTTAATGAACGCAGTCTATGATAATCGACTTTACCTGGGCAAAATTTAAAGTGAGCCTGAAGAGCAAAAAGTCTCTTTTATAGTGGTTGTTAAAAAAAAACGTTCCGTTATCGAAACGTTTTTTTTACAACCGCTTATACCGCAATTCCATATTTCGGAACATATTTATGGCAAGCGGTATAAACATCGAACGTTGAACATCGAATGATGAAATCGATTCGTTCCATCGGTTTTTAAATGGGTATAATACCTTATTCAAAATTCGACGTTGGGTGTTCGATGTTGAATGTTTGTTTATTTGCTTCAAATCGCTACCACCACCGGGTTGGCTTTAAGATATTCCAGCCTGTTCAGTCCGTTGACGTAAGCCTTGGCGCTGGCGGTGATAATGTCCGGGTCTGCCCCCTTACCGAGTGCGACCAGACCATTTTCTCTCAGACGTACCGTCACTTCGCCTTGAGCATCCGTTCCACCGGTCAGGGCACTTACGGAAAATCGTAAAAGTTCTGATTCCGTGCCTGTAAGTTTGGCAATCGCATTAAAAGCACTGTCAATAGGGCCGTTTCCGTAATCGGCACCCTTAACCGACCTTCCGCTTATGTTGAGCTTTACACTGGCCATGGGAAGAACGGTTGTTCCACTGGTCACATGGAGGTATTCAAGACGGAAGATATCTTTGGTACGCAAGATTCCTTCCGTTACAATCACTTCCAGGTCTTCATCCACCACATGCTTCTTCTTGTCAGCCAGCTCTTTAAATTTCTTAAAAACCAGTTTTAATTCCTCATCGGAAAGGTCATACCCCAACTCTTTTAAACGAGAGCGTAAGGCATGTCTTCCGGAATGTTTTCCCAGCACAAGCGTATTTGTGTTTAGCCCGATTGTTTCCGGCCTCATAATTTCGTATGTCATGGGATTTTTTAGCACCCCGTCCTGGTGAATTCCGGATTCGTGCGCAAAAGCGTTTGCGCCTACAATCGCTTTATTCGGTTGAACAATGATCCCGGTAATCATACTGACAAGCCTGCTGGTGGGATAGATCAGGTTTGTTTGAATTCCTGTTGATAGGGGGAGGAAATTTGGCCTGGTGTGAAGCGCCATGATCACTTCTTCCAGAGAGGTGTTCCCCGCCCTTTCTCCTATTCCGTTTATGGTTACCTCAGCCTGTCTTGCACCGGCGTTAACTGCGGCCAGAGTATTTGCGGTGGCAAGGCCAAGATCGTTATGGCAATGAATACTCAATATCGCTTGGTGGATATTGGGAGTGTGGGTCATGACGTATTTTACCAGTTCTGAAAATTCTTCAGGGATTGCATATCCCACTGTATCCGGCAGGTTGACTGTTGTTGCCCCGGCTGCTATTGCCGCTTCGAAAACCTTGCACAGAAAATCCCGGTCGCTCCGGGACCCGTCTTCGGCGGAAAATTCCACGTTATCGGTAAGCGACCGGGCATATTTGACCGATTCCACTGCAGTCTTTACTAGCTCATCCCGTGTCATTTTAAGCTTGTAGTCCATATGGATGTCGGAAGTGGCGATAAAGGTGTGTATTCTTGGTTTTGCTGCATGGTTAATAGCTTCCCAGGCACAGTCGATATCTTCTTTTGATGTCCGTGCAAGGGCGGTAACCTCGGTCTTTTCAAGTTTTTGCGCTATCTGTGAAACCGCATCAAGATCTCCCTGTGAGGCCGCCGGAAAACCGGCTTCAAGAATATCCACCCCAAGTTTTTCCAATTGAACTGCAAGTCGCAATTTTTCAGCCGTATTCATGCTTGCACCCGGAGACTGTTCGCCGTCTCTTAAAGTGGTGTCAAAAATGTATACTCGATCTTTCATGGTTTTTCTCCTTTTTTAAATAAATTATTCTATAGTTTATAAGCCCCTTATTTTGACAATTTATATTGAAAACTATCTGCCAGGGCCTGCCAGCTTGCTTCTATGACATCAGAGGAGACGCCTATGGTACTCCAGATGTCATCCTGATCGCGCGACTCTATAAAAACGCGTACCTTTGCGGCGGTTCCGTCACGTCCGTCAATCACTCTTACTTTGAAATCGACCAGGCGCATGGCATCAATATCCGGAAAAAATTTATCGAGAGCCTTTCGCAAGGCATTGTCCAACGCGCTGACAGGGCCGTTGCCTTCTGCAGCCGTTATCTCTTGAAATCCATCCACAGCTATCTTAATGGTTGCATAGGATGAACAGGGTCGATTTTTATCCTTTTCAATCGTTACCCTGAACGATTCCAGTTCAAACAGTGGTTTAAACTGTTCAGTAAACTTTTCCACCAGAATTTTAAAAGAACCGTCGGCCACATCAAACTGGTACCCCTCCTGTTCCATATTTTTTATTTTAGATACGATTTTATTGCTGTCATGCCCGTTTCCACCCAGCTTAATTCCAAGCTCTTTGGCTTTGTATTCCACGTTGCTTCTGCCTGAAAGATCGGAGATAAGCACCCGTCTCATGTTTCCCACAAGCTGAGGATCTATATGTTCATATGCCTTGGGCACTTTCGTAATCGCACTTACATGAATACCCCCCTTATGGGCAAAAGCGCTTTTACCGACAAATGGCCGGCTGTTTAAAGGAATCATATTGGCGGTTTCACTGACAAACCTGGAGAGTTTTCTTATTTTTTCAAGATTTTCCATGGAAACACAAGGCAGATTCATTTTTAAACTGAGAATGGGAATGATTGAGGTGAGGTCGGCATTTCCGCATCTTTCTCCATAACCATTGATGGTGCCCTGTACCATTACAGCTCCGGCCTTTATTGCAGTGATGGAATTTGCCACAGCCAGCCCGCTGTCGTTATGGGTATGAATTCCGATTTTAACCGGAAAAGCACTTGCTGTGCCGGCGTATTTTTCATTTAGAGAATTTTTTACATGGTTAGTCACAGATTCAATATCAAAGGGGAGGGTGCCGCCATTGGTATCACAGAGCACAATGACATCCGCACCGGAGTCAATAGCGGAAAACAGGGTTCGCATGGCATAATCCTTATCATCCTTGAACCCGTCGAAGAAGTGCTCTGCGTCGTAAATGACTTCTTTATTATTTGCTTTGAGGTACTCAACGGAATCACCTATCATTGCAAGATTTTCTTCCAGGGAGTTGTCCATGATCTTTTTAACATGAAGTCCCCAGCTTTTTCCGAATATGGTAACAGCAGGCGTGCTGCTTTCAAGGAGTGCAGCGATATTATGATCTTTTTTCACATCAATGCCTGGTTTGCGCGTTGAACCAAACGCAGTTAGTCTGGCATTTTTAAATACGGTGTCTTTGGCAAGGTCAAAAAACTTCTTGTCCCTTGGGTTGGAATCCGGCCAGCCGCCCTCGATATAATGCATCCCTGCATCATCAAGTCTTTTTGCAACCTTGATTTTCTCTTCAGCAGTGAAACTGACATTTTCACCTTGGGTTCCGTCTCTTAGGGTGGTATCATATAGCATGATAGGGTCCATCACTTTTTCTCCCTTGAATAAATGAATCCTTACTTTCTGTTTTCAGGTCTTAAAGAACGTACCGTCGCACCTGTTTTCCACATTTCTGAATTCTTTATTTCATCCAGTTCTTTTTGCAACTTTTCTCTGTAATCAGGCGCACTGTTTGCTTCAAGAACCCGTTTGGTCTCTTTCCCTGATACAACATTTTGATACAGCATATCAAAGACCGGAGCCACGGCATCCCTGAATTTTGGCGCCCAGTCAAGGGCGCCCCTTTGCGCGGTGGTGCTGCAGTTTGCAAACATCCAGTCCATGCCGTTTTGCGCCACGAGTCTGATAAGACTCTGAGTCAGTTCTTCAACTGTTTCGTTAAAGGCCTCACTGGGACTGTGACCGTTTTTTCGTAAAACCTTATACTGGGCTTCCATAACTCCTGCCAGGCAGCCCATCAGAACACCACGCTCGCCGGTAAGGTCGCTGTATACTTCATTTTCAAAAGTCGTGGAGAAAAGATAACCGGAACCGATAGCAATTCCCAGGGCAATTGTTCTTTGTTTAGCTTTCCCTGTAAAGTCCTGATGCACCGCAAAACTGGAATTGATTCCACTGCCGTCTAAAAAGTTTGTGCGCACCGTTCGTCCGGAACCTTTGGGCGCAACCAGTATCACGTCAATATTTTCCGGAGGGATCACATTCGTCTGATCTTTATATACAATGGAAAAACCATGGGAAAAGTAAAGGGCATCTCCTTCATTGAGACATTTTTTAATCTCCGGCCATGTTGCAACCTGGCCTGCATCTGAAAGGAGAAATTGAATAACCGTTCCTTTTTGCGCTGCTTCTACAAGTGGATAAAGTGTTTTGCCGGGAATGAATCCATCTGCGACGGCCCTGTCCCATGAATCGCTTCCTTCTCTTTGACCGACAATGACGTTGACACCGTTGTCTTTCATATTTAAAGCCTGTCCCGGTCCCTGAACACCGTAACCGAGCACCGCAACAGTTTCATCCTTTAAAAGTTGCTTTGCTTGCCGAATAGAAAATTCATCAGCTGTAACCACCTCTTCCAAAACACCGGCGAAATTAATTTGTGTCATGTTAGGCCCCTTTTTGTTTATTGATTAGTAAATTGGTGTATTTATCCTTTGAAAACTAATTTAATCGTTCTCAGTTCTCAGTTGTCAGTTCACAGTTCACATTTCACAGTTTTTTTAAAGAGTCAGGCAATGACTGAAGCATTTTTCATATCGATTTCAATGCTCGAATGAGCTGTTTTAAATCTAAGTCATCAAAACAGGATTCCATAATTGGCTTACGTTTTTTGTCTTTTTCAACCGGGCATCGTATAACCGGCACCCGTAAACCAATACAAAATTCTTTGTGCCTTTTTGGCCCATGTGTTTTTAATCACTTTTCGTTCGGATACTAACTGGGTTCACGAAACAGTGCCATGATTCCTGTTCTTGCGATTTTTTTAATTCCCATGGGCTTTAAAAGGTTCAATATTGCCTGCATTTTGCCTTCATCACCGGTCACCTCAATGGTGTAATGATTAAGTCCCACGTCGATGACCTTGCATCGGAAAATATCAACAATTCTTAATAATTCAGCGCGGTGTTCTGATTTGGCTCTAACACATATGAGAGCCATTTCACGTTTAACAGCATTGGGACCTGTAAGATCTCGTATTTTAATCACATTCACCAGCTTGTTCAGCTGCTTTTCGATCTGCTCAATCACCGGCCGGTTTGCCTTGGTGACAATGGTAATGCGGGAAATATCGGGATCAGTGGTTTCGGCCACGCACAGGCTTTCGATATTAAACCCTTTTCCACTGAAAAGGCCAACAACCCTTGACAATACTCCCGGCTGGTTGTCCACCAGCATGGAAAATATGTGTTTTTCTTCTGTCATTATATCCTTTTCCTCCTATACCAGCAGCATCTCTGTGATGGGAGCACCGGCCGGCACCATGGGGTACACGCTTTCTTCTTTTTCAACCATAAAATCCATGATGACTGTTTCGGAAGAAGAGAGGCCTTTGGCAAGAATAGGTTCTACTTCGTCAGGTTGGGTTGCTCTCAATCCGAGGGCACCATAAGCGTGTGCCAGCTTTACGAAGTCGGGTGTGTGCTCCATCCGTGTTGAGGCATATCTCTTTTCATAAAAAAGTTCTTGCCATTGTCTTACCATTCCGAGGTAGCCGTTATTTAATATAACGATTTTAATCGGCAGAGAGTATTGGACGGCAGTTGCCATTTCCTGAATGTTCATTTGAATGCTTCCATCACCTGCAATATCCACCACCAGCTTATCCGGGCAGGCGATTTGTGCTCCGATTGCTGCGGGAAGTCCGAAACCCATACAGCCCAGACCCCCGGATGTGATGAAATGGCCGGGTTGATCAAAATGATAATACTGGGCTGCCCACATTTGGTTCTGTCCCACTTCGGTGGTTATGATGGCTTGGCCTTTGGTCAGTTTATATAGTTTTTCAATGACGTATTGCGGTTTTATAATATCTTTCTGCTTATACGCCAGGGGTTTGGTGTTTTTCCATTGATTGATTCGTGCAAACCATTTTGTTCTTTGGTTACTGATATTACTCAAATCAACATTATCAATGAGTTGATTGAGGTGACCAAGGCTTATTTTGCAGTCGCCGACAATCGGGATGAAGACCGGGATGTTTTTGCGTATTGATGTGGGGTCGATATCAATATGCACTATTTTAGCTTGGGCGGCAAAAGCGTCCGTTTTTCCGGTCACCCGGTCATCAAACCTGACACCGATGGAAATAAGAAGGTCACAGTCTCCCGTGCACATGTTCGCCCTGTAAGTCCCATGCATGCCGATCATGCCGAGCCATAAAGGATCAGTCGCAGGAAAGGCGCCCAGACCCATAAGGGAAGTTGTGACAGGAATTTGAGTTTTCCGGGCAAATTCCGTGAGTTCATTGGAAGCTTTTGAAAGGATAACACCCCCTCCGGCAAAGATAAGCGGTCTTTTTGCTTTTTTTATAAGCGATACTGTTTTCTTAAGCTGCTTGATATTGGGGTCATATGTTGGATTATAGGATTTAAGATTTACTTGCGTTGTCCCATTATAATCTGTACGCTGATTGGTAAGATTTTTAGGGATATCAATCAGGACAGGTCCGGGACGGCCGGAACGGGCAATATAAAATGCTTCTTTAATGATCTTGGAAAGATCCTCTGTTTTGCTGACTAAATAGCTATGCTTGGTACAGGGCCTGGTTATTCCCACAATGTCCACCTCTTGAAAAGCATCATTTCCAATCAGATGGGTGGGGACCTGCCCGCTGATTACAACCATGGGGATGGAATCCATATAGGCGGATGCAATGCCGGTTACAGTATTTGTGGCACCGGGGCCGGAAGTCACCAGACAAACGCCTACTTTTCCACTGGCTCTGGCATATCCATCTGCGGCATGTACAGCGCCCTGCTCATGGCGGACCAATATATGGCGTATATCCGTCCTTTCAAGTTCATTGTATATGTCTATAACCGCACCACCGGGGAAACCGAAGATTCTGTCAACCCCTTCTTCTTTTAATACTTCCATCATAATCTGTGCGCCGGTTAATTTCATAGCATAGTCCTTTTTTACTTTTACCACGGATTTTCACGGAATCACCACAGAGACTAATAATCAATCTTCAAGCCGTGAACGACTGCTTTTATTAAGCAAAAAAAAACCGTTATCAGTATTGGGCTGATAACGGTTTTGAATTTTTTATATATTATAAATTAAGTCATTATCAACCCGGATGCTCGTAGTAGACTAGTATATCTACTACGAGTAGAATAATGATGTTAATTAGGTTGTTAATGACTTTAGTTGTTTTCATGGTATGTTGCAAATTCCTGTTGTATTTTCCCAATTAACAGCCTGAAAATATGTTGTCAAGCTTTTTTATTTCGTTTCTTGGTAGCCACACCCTTTTTTAATGCATGAATGAACAGTTCCATGTTTCTTAGTTGTTTTTTCCAGTAGAAACGGTGCACCGCAGTCCGGGCATTTTTTATCTATGGGTTTATCCCATGTAGCGAATGTACATTTAGGAAAGTGACTGCAGCCGTAAAAGATTTTTCCTCTTTTGGATTTTCTTTCCACCAGATCGCCGGTGCAGTCCTTTTCGGGGCATTTAAGGCCAATCTTTTTACCGTTTCCGGCTGAATTGATGGATTCGGTATGTTTGCACTCCGGATACCCGCTGCATGCAAGAAATTTTCCATAGCGTCCGGTTTTCAACACCATGGGTTTGCCGCATTTTTTACATACCTTTTCAGATAGTTGTTCCTTGGAAGGTTCCACCGGTTTTATCTTACCTTTCTCATCACGGATGTAATCCCTCGAATAGGTGCACTCCGGATACCCGCTGCATGCAAGAAAATGTCCGTTTTTCCCGACTTTGATATTAAGTTCATTGCTGCATTGAGGACACCTCAGGCCTGTCGGAAGGCCAACGCCTTTCATGCTGAGCATGGCCTTTGAAGCTTTATCCAGTTTCTTTTTAAACGGGTCGTAAAAGCGGGTAAGAATGTCGAGGGAATTAATTTCAGCAGATTCCACCCGATCCAAATCTTCTTCCATCCTGGCAGTGAATTCCACATCGAATACTTCCGGAAAGTTTTCTACCAGAAGGTCATTTACGATAAAACCGAGTTCGTTGGGTATGAAGTGTCCTTTTATGAGTTCGACATATCCTTTCCCTCTAATTGTTGACAGAATTGCCGTATAAGTACTTGGACGGCCTATTCCGTTTTCTTCAAGCTCTTTTACTAAAGAGGCTTCGGAAAACCTGGGGGGCGGCAGGGTAAAGTGTTGTTTGGGTTCTAACTGCAAAAGCTTTAATACCATACCCGGTGAAAGTTCAGGAAGCTGTTTGCTTTTCTTCTCACTTTCAATTTCTTCATCCACCGACATGTAAAGGGCCATAAAGCCTGGAAATTTAACGGAAGATCCGTTGGCGGAAAATAAATACTCACCGGACACAATTGAAACCGAAACCTGATTAATAATAGCAGGTTGCATCTGAGAGGCAACGAATCTCTGCCATATCAGACGATATAACGCGAGCTGCTCTGTTGAAATGTGGGACGCCACTTTTTCAGGGGTGTTAAAAACGGATGTGGGCCGAATCGCCTCATGTGCATCCTGAACTTTTTTTCTATTTTTGAAAAATCTTGGCTTATCAGGGGCATATTCTTTCCCAAAACGCCGACTTATCAGCTCAAGTGCTTCCGTGGCGGATTCTTTTGATATCCGGGTGGAATCGGTTCGCATATAAGTGATCAGTCCGACAGGTTCACCGGAACCAAGGGTGACCCCTTCATACAACTGCTGGGCGATAATCATGGTTTTTCTTGCAGAAAATCTGAGTTTCCGTATGGCTTCCTGCTGAAGTTTGCTGGTGATGAAAGGGGGCAGAGGGTTTCTTTTTCTGGTTTTTTTTAGCACCTTTTGTATGACAAAATCTTTTCCGGACAGCTCATCTACGATAGCAGAGGATTTCCTTTCGTCCGGGATTTTAATTTTCTTTCCTTTTTGTTTAACCAGTTTTGCGGTGAAAGGGGGAGGAGAGTCACCTTCAAGATGAGCGGTAATCGACCAGTATTCTTCAGATTCAAAGGCCCAGATTGCGCGTTCTCTTTCACAGATGATTCGCAGCGCAACGGATTGAACCCTTCCTGCGCTGAGGCCACCTTTTACTTTGCGCCACAGCAGGGGAGACGTCTGGTATCCAACGAGCCGGTCGAGTATTCGTCGCGCCTGCTGGGCTTCATACTTATTTTTATGAAGTTCCTGAGGTGAGGAGATTGCTTCTATTATGGCGTTTTTGGTAAGTTCATGAAAAAGGACCCGGTAAAACTTTCTCCCCTTTTTTTTCAAAACCTCAGCGGCATGCCATGCAATGGCTTCTCCTTCCCTGTCCGGATCAGGTGCCAGATAGATGTTTGTTGCACTGCCTGCCGCCTGTTTGAGTGCTCGTATAACCTTTTGCTTTCCAGGAATATTGATGTATTTTGGTTTGAAGCCATTTTCAACATCGATACCCATTTCCTTTGCGGGAAGGTCCTTTATATGGCCAACAGTAGCGGCCACATTGTACTTATTGTCGAGGTACTGTTTTATGGTTCGAATTTTAGTGGGTGATTCAACAATGATTAAAGGCTTGCTCACTTTTGTTCCTCATAACAGTTAATTTTTTACCACGGATTATCAACAAAATTTTACAGATTTTAAAAGGAGAAAAAATCAGTGATTTTCCCTGCAACTTCGTGGCGGATTTTTTTTTAATACTATTTTTCCAATTTGGTAAAATATTTTCCAGGGGATTGCTGGATAATCCCCTTTAATTCAAGTCTTAAAAGTACACTGGAAATTTTTCCAGGCTCCAAAGGAACCTTTCGTATGAGATCATCTATATGGGTTGGGTATGGCCCCAGTGAATCAAAAACAATCGATTCATCCGTTGAAAGCGGATCAACCGTTTTGGGTGGCTTATTTTTAACTGCGTTGGTTTCACCGGTGTAAGCCGTTATTACCGGGGAAAGCTCTTCAATAATATCCTGGGCGTGTTCAACAAGCTTGGCCCCCTGTTTAATAAGGGTATGTGTTCCGGTACTTTTAAACGACCGGATACTGCCCGGTACGGCAAAAACTTCTCTGTTTTGTTCTGCCGCCAGGCGCGCGGTTATGAGTGAACCACTTTTTTTAGTGGCTTCAACGATCACCGTTCCCAGACAAATACCGCTGATGACCCTGTTTCGTAGAGGAAAGTTATGTGCCTCCGGTTCAGTGTTAAGGGGAAATTCGGTAATAACCGCTCCGTTTTCTGCGATTTTATGAAAAAGTTTCAAATTTTGTGCCGGATAGACTTTGTCAAGCCCGCTTCCGAGAACCGCAATGGTCTTACCTTTGCCTGTCAGTGCGCCCTCGTGGGCAGCGGTATCAATACCGATTGCCATTCCGCTGACCACGGTGATTTGGCGGGAAGCCAAGTCGGCACAAAGACGGACTGTAGCGGAAACGCCATAGTCAGTTGCATTTCGTGATCCTACCACAGCCACACACCCGGTTGAAGTGTCCAGTGAACCATAAACATATAAAAAAGGCGGAGGATCAGGGATTTGAAGCAACAGCGGAGGATACTCGGAGTCAGACATGGTTATAATCCGGTAGCCTCTTTGGATGGTATCATCAAGTTCCTTTCTGATCCGGTCAGGGGGTTTATGTTTTTTGATGGCAGAGGCAAGACGCCGGGTCATGCCGTCAACCTGCAGAAGTTCATCATAGGATGACTGCAACACATTGGCAGGTGAACTGAAATGGTCAAAAAGCCTCTTAAAAGTATGGTTTCCGATTCCAGGAACACTTTTAAGGAAAAACCATGGCAAAATTTTTTCCATAAAAAGTTGACGACCTTTGAATAAATCATTTGGTAATTTAGTAGCTCATGTATTGGTTCCTAGCTCAAAGCGGATAGCTCATAGTAACATAATTGAATCTTTCATGTTATGAGCTATGAGCCTTTTTGTTTCTGCCTTGTTTACTTTTTCTTTCCGCGCCCCTGCCAGGCGAGCAAAATTGGACTTGCCACATATATGGAGGAATACGTTCCCACCAGAACACCGATAATCATCGCAAATGCAAAGTCATGAATAATTCCTCCACCCAGAACAAACAGGGTAATAAGCACAATAAGGGTGGTTAAAGAGGTAAGCAGTGTGCGTGAGAGGGTTTCGTTTATACTTCTGTTCAATATGAATGCAAGAGATTTTTTGTGGTGTTTTTTCAGGTTTTCGCGAATCCGATCAAAAACGATGATGGTATCGTTTAATGAATATCCGATAATAGTAAGGAGTGCCGCGATAATGGGCAGGGTGAACTCTTTGTCAAAGATGGAAAACAGACCCACGGTGATAGTCACGTCATGAATGAGTGCCACGATGGCACCCATGGCATATTTAAGCTCAAGAAACCAGAAAAGAATAAGGGTGACAACCAGGGCTGTGGTAATCAGAAAAGGGATACTCACGTTAAAAAGATTAAAAAAGTAAATGGCGCCAATAAGTGCTGCTGCCATCACTCCACTTAACATCCATTTTAATTCAAAACGGCCGGAGATATATATGGTTATAAATAAAAGGGCATAGAACATCGCAAATAACGCCTTTTCCCTGAGATCCTTGCCGACCTGAGGGCCAACCATTTCAACCCGGCGGATTTCAACTTTGGCACCAGTGGATGATTTGAGAGCCTGCTCCACTTTCTGGGAAAAACCTTCGGAAGTCATCACCGCCACATCGGTACGGATAAGGAATTCATTTTCTTTCTTTTCACCAAACATCTGTACCGATGATTTTCCCAGTCCAATGGCATGGAGTCCGGATTTAATATCGTCCAGTATGACAGAATCAAAAAACTTTACCTGTACAAGTGTCCCACCGGCAAAATCCACTCCGTATTTAGGGCCTTTGTGTATGGTGAGGGAGGAGATGCTTACTATGATCATGGCAACCGATATTAAGAAAGCGATTTTTCGTTTACCGGTAAAATTGATGTTAATGTCAGGTTTTAAAAATTGCATTCATGTGACCTCTTGGTTTAATATGTTTTATCATATGCTTATATGCTTAATCTTACGCTTCATCAAAATGTAATCAAATATCATCCGGGTCATGATAAGGGCGGTAAAAAGGCTTGCCAGTACGCCAAGGCTTAAAGTAACGGCAAAACCCTTGACAGGACCTGTTCCAAACTGAAAAAGAACAAGCGCCGCAATAAGGGTGGTGACGTTGGCATCAAGGATGGTAAGAGTTGCCCTGTCGTAGCCGGCATCCACAGCGGCCCTGGGGGTTCTTCCAATATTTATTTCTTCCCGGATACGTTCAAATATTAAAACATTGGCATCAACCGCCATTCCTATGGTAAGGATGATACCTGCAATTCCGGGAAGTGTCAGGGTGGCCTGGAAGCCTGCCAGACCTGCTGCAATCAGAATGATATTAAACACCAGAGCGAGATCGGCGATTATGCCGGAAAATCTATAATAAACAACCATAAAAAGAACCACCAGGATGCCGCCGATGCACATGGATATAAGTCCTTTTCTAATTGAGTCAGCGCCAAGGGAAGGCCCGACGGTCCTTTCTTCAAGAATTTTTACCGGTGCCGGCAAAGCACCTGCCCTGAGTGCTATGGCAAGATCGTTGGCTTCTTCAGTGGTGAAACTGCCGGTAATTCGGGCCTGGCCGCCGGATATTTTTTCCTGAATGACCGGTGCCGAATAAACCTTGTTGTCCAGGACGATGGCGAGTCGCTTTTTAACATTTTCCCCGGTTATCTTGGCAAAAGTTCGCCCACCTTTTTTATCAAAAGATATGGAGACATAAGGTTCATTATACTGTGAATCAATCTGAACCCTTGCATCGGTGAGATTTGCTCCGGTTAGCAGGGTTCTCTTTTTTACCAGAAAGGGTGTTTTTACCGAACGATTGGTTTCGGAATTCTGGGTAATCTGATACAGAATCTCACTCCCGCGAGGGACGGAACCTTTAAGTGCAGAGTCAATATCGTTGATTTCATCCAACAGCTTGAATTCAAGAAGCGCTGTTTTTCCGATAAGGTCCTTTGCCCTTTGTGTATCCTTTATGCCCGGCAGTTGAATGAGAATCCGTTTTTCACCCTGGAGCCGTATGTCTGGTTCACTGACACCAAACTGGTCGATACGGTTTCTGATCGTTTCAAGGGCCTGCCGGGTAGCCATTTCTTTGATATGATCCGTTTCTTTTTCCGGAAGATCCAGGGTAAGGGAAAACTCTCCGTCTTTGGTTGATTTTGAGACGATGCGAAGACCTCTGAATTCTTTGTCCAAAAACGTCTCAAATTTCTTAATGCTTCCTTCATCCTTGATAGTGACCAGTATTTTTGCATCCTGAATTCGTTCTATGTGTATTCGTCTGATGCGTTCTTTTTTGCAAAGACTGCGAATTTCCTGACTAATTCGTTCAATATTACTTTCCACGGCCTTTTGAGTGTCCACTTCAAGGACAAGATGCATCCCCCCTTGAAGGTCAAGGCCCAAATTAATTTGTTTATGCGGCCATAAAGTCGGTTTTATGGTCGGAACAAGATAGATCACAGCGGTAACAATCACAATAAGAACAAATACCGGTTTCCAAGAAATATTCTTCAATGGTTTTTTCCCTTAAATATTTATCTAATCATAATGATGGTTGTAATAAAAACCACCTGTTACGAAAGGTTGATTCAGGTTTTAACAAGTCTGAAATTATTTTGATTTTTTTGAATCAGGTTTGGATTTTTTTTCAGGCGGGGGTTGAGATGCCGTTTCTATTCTTGCTCCGACATTACCCCTGGCGACTTTAACCCGAACCCGGTCGGATATTTCAACCGTTAATGTTGTTTCGTCAAGACCTGTGATACGTCCATGAATACCGCCGCTGGTAATGATACGGTCTCCTTTTTTAAGAGCGGATATCATTTCGCGGTGTTGTTTTGTCTTTTTCTGTTGAGGCCGAATAAGCAGGAAATAAAAAATAACAAACATCAGGATAAGTGGGATAAACCCTGAAAATCCGCCTGCTCCTTGTCCGGCAGCTTCTCCTCCCTGGCCCATTGCGTATGCGATGCTAATCAAGATAAACCTCCTTTAATTATTGATAAATGAATAAAGTTGCGCTGATATACTTTAAAAATCAAAATAGGTCAAACCTATTTTTCACAAATAATATTGCTTTCCCCGGGAATCATTGAACGGTCAGCTTCGATGACGATATTAATGTTGCGGCTTAATTCAAGATCCAGAATTTCTTTGCGCTTTTTGTTCAGAATATAATCCGCAACATCCACCGGTACAATACCTTTTACCTTGGAAATATCATTTCCCAGACTTTCTAGACGAAGTTTTCTAATAAAACGTAGCACTAAGGTTTCGGTGGAAGGGGTAACACCTTTTCCACGGCAGAGTTTGCATGGCTCAAAACTGCCAAATTCAATGGATGGTCGGATTCGCTGCCTTGACATTTCCATGAGTCCGAATCGGGAAATTTTACCGACTTTAGTTCTGGCTTTATCATTTTTGACCTGTGTCTTCACCGCCCTTTCTACTTCAAGCCGGTGCTTTTGATCTTTCATATCTATAAAATCAATGATGATTAAACCGCCTAAATCTCTTAGCCGAAGCTGGCGGGTGATTTCTTCGGCCGCTTCGATATTTGTCTGCAGGGCGGTTTGTTCGATTGATTTTTTACGGGTTGCTTTTCCCGAATTAACATCGATTGATACCAGGGCTTCAGTCGGCTCTATCACAATACTGCCCCCGGATTTCAGCGGAACACGACTTTCAAATATGGATGCAATCTGATTTTCAAGCTGATATTTGGTAAATATCGGTTTATCCCCTTTGTAGTGCTTAACAATTTTAGCATGCCTGGATGAGATGATTTTAATAAATTTTTTTACTTCCTGGAAAACCAGACCATCGTCTATAAGAATTTCAGTGATGTCAGGGGTAAAATAGTCACGAATGGATCTTAACACAAGATTTCTTTCTTTGTACAGGAGACAAGGCGCCTTTTCCTTCATCACATTTTTTTTAATGGTTTTCCACAGTCGCATCAGATACTTCAAGTCTTTGGTTAAAAGGGTTTTGGTACAGGTCATCCCTGCTGTTCGGACAATGATACCAAAACCTGGCGGCAGCTTTAACTTTGCGATAATTTCTTTTAGCCGGTTGCGTTCATCTTCATCCTCGATTTTCCGCGAAATACCGCGGTTTTCACTTCCGGGCATCAGCACCAAATACCTGCCCGGCAAAGATATGAATGTGGTGAGCATGGCTCCTTTCTTCATGAACGGATCTTTGGTGACCTGAACCAAAAGCTCCTGGCCGCGCTTGGCTATGTGATTTATAGAACGGTCACCTGAAGTATTGTCCTGGAAATAGTCGCTGTGAATTTCATGCTTTTGCAGGAATCCATGTCGCTGTGCCCCGTAATCGACAAACACGGCCTGAAGGCTGGGTTCTACGCGGGTGATGACGGCTTTGTAAATGTTTCCGTGGGTAATTTCTTTTGAAGCACTTTCGATATGAAATTCTTCCAGTTTGCTTTCCTTGACTTTTGCTATCCTGCATTCTTCGGGATCCACCGCATTGATTAGGATTTTATTGCTCATATATTATATGTCCTTGGGCCCAGGTAAATTATTAAAAAGGTCTTCAAGCACTCATGTCCGAGTCCCTGATCGCTTTAATGTTCATTGGGGAATATTTAAATCAGTTAAATTAGTCCGTCTTATTTTTATTGCATCACGGTTGCTTGCATTGCCTGCATATGAAATTGTAGAATACAAGTCAAACTATTTTTACATAAGGGCTTTTTAAAAGCCTAATAACAAATAAAATTTGCCTTGTTGCTATTTATTTAATATTATGGCATGTGAAATCACAGTTTGGGCAAGGCCGTCACATGCATGGCAAAATGAATTTCAGGAGGTAAAGCGGGTAATGGATGAACGGTACAATCCAGTCAGCGTAGAAAAAAAATGGCAAAGCGTCTGGGAGGCAACAGACCTGTTCAAGGCGTATGAGGATCCTGACAGAAAAAAATACTATCTACTTGAGATGTTTCCATATCCGTCCGGAAAAATACATATGGGGCATGTGAGAAATTATACCATTGGCGATGTGGTCGCAAGGTATAAAAGGATGCGGGGATTTAATGTCCTGCATCCAATGGGATGGGATGCATTTGGGATGCCCGCGGAAAATGCGGCCATAGCCAACAACACTCATCCGGCTAAATGGACCTACGATAATATTACTGCCATGCGCACACAGTTAAAGCGCATGGGATTCAGTTACGACTGGGACAGAGAAATCGCTACATGTAAACCCGAATATTACCGGTGGGAACAATGGTTGTTTTTAAAAATGTATGAAAAGGATATGGCATACCGAAAGAAGTCTTTTGTAAACTGGTGTGATAAATGCCGGACGGTTCTTGCCAACGAACAGGTGGAGGCCGGAATGTGTTGGAGATGCGGAGAGGCGGTTCGTCAGAAGAAGCTGTGGCAGTGGTTTTTTCGGGTGACCGACTACGCCGAGGATCTGCTTGTATATTCCGATAAACTGTCCGGCTGGCCTGATAAAGTAATTACCATGCAGAAAAACTGGATCGGCAAGAGTGTGGGGGCTGAAATCCGGTTTTCCATTGAAAACCCTGTGGATAGCACAGATGAATACATCAATGTTTTTACCACCAGGCAGGATACGGTTTTTGGCGCAACTTTCATGGTTCTTGCGCCGGAGCATCCCCTGGTACTTAAGCTTTCCAGAGGAACCGTTCAGGAGAAAGAGACCGCAGATTTTGTGGATCGTATGTCCAGGCAGGACAGATCCGGAAAGGCCATAGAAAACCATGAAAAGGAAGGGGTTTTTACCGGGGCCTGGTGTATAAATCCCATGCACGGCAAACGTATGCCGATTTATACGGCCAATTTTGCCCTTATGGAATATGGAACGGGTGCGGTGATGTCTGTACCCGCACATGACCAGCGTGATTTTGAGTTTGCCAAAAAATATGGGTTGGATATTGTACCGGTGGTAAAGCCCTATGATGAAGACCTTAGCCCGGTTTCCATGACCGAGGCATATACCGGTGAAGGCGTGATGATCAACTCGGGCCAATTTGACGGGATGGATAGTAATAAAGCCCGAAATGAAATTACCGCATATCTCGAAAAAAATGATATCGGTCAAAGAACCGTCAGTTTCAGACTGAGAGACTGGGGAATTTCCAGGCAGCGGTACTGGGGTGCTCCGATCCCCATGATTCACTGTAAAAAATGTGGGATTGTTCCGGTCGCTAAAGAACAGCTTCCCATAGTACTTCCGGAAGACGCAGATATTCTTGAAGGCGGCAAATCTCCGCTTCCCGAACTGGATCATTTTACCAAGACGGAGTGTCCCCAGTGCCATAGTCTTGATGCAAAAAGAGAAACCGATACCATGGATACCTTCGTAGAATCTTCCTGGTATTTTGAAAGGTACTGCAGTCCGGACTGCAACACCGGTATGTTTGACCGGGTGGCTGTGGATTATTGGATGCCGGTGGATCAATATATTGGCGGAGTGGAGCATGCTATTTTGCATCTTTTGTATTCAAGGTACTATACCAGAGTGCTCAAAGAAATGGGACTGGTTAATTTTAAGGAGCCGTTTACGCGGCTTTTAACCCAGGGAATGGTTTGCAAGGAAACATCCTTTTGTACGGAACACGGCTTTCTTAGCCCTGAAGAAGAGGATGTGCGCGGCAAAAAGCGATTGTGCCGTATTTGTGGCCGGGAAACTGAGGTGGGTCGCATAGAAAAAATGTCTAAATCGAAAAAAAATGTGGTTGATCCGAACATATTGCTGGAAAAATACGGTGCGGATACCACCAGACTTTTTTGTCTTTTTGCCGCACCCCCTGAAAGGGACTTGGAATGGAGCGAGCAGGGAGTTGAGGGGGGTTACCGTTTCCTCAATCGTGTCTGGCGACTTGCGGCGAATCTCATGGATTCAATAAAAGGCGTTCAAACTTTTGAAGGCAAGGTGGAAGATCTTGATGGCGGGTTAAGACATCTTTACCGGAAAACCCATCAGACCATAAGCAAAGTGACCAGAGATATAGAAGACAGGTTTCACTTTAATACCGCCATAAGTGCCGTCATGGAGCTTTATAATACCATGAACGGTATGAAACTTGAAGAAAACAGCCCGGTTTCGGCGGGTGTAATGAGATTTGCCATGGAATCCGTTGTACTCCTCCTGGCGCCCATAGTACCTCATTTTGCCGATGAAATATGGGAAGCGATGGGGCATGAATCGAGTGTTCTGTTGGAATCTTGGCCGACCTATAATAAAGATATTCTGTATGAGGATGAATGGCTGATTGTGGTCCAGGTCAATGGCAAACTCAGGAGCAGGTTTTCAGTCGGTGCTGGTACGGATGAAGATACCATAAAGCAAATGGCTCTTTCGGATGAACGGGCAAAAAAATTCATAAACGATCAGCCTGTTAAAAAGGTTATTGTGGTAAAGAATAAGCTGGTTAATATTGTGGTATAGCCAATGGTCGAGCCATACCGATCAGTTGCTGCCGGTCTTGTCGCGCATGTTGTTTTTCTGTTGACCGTTCATCAACTGAGGTCAAATTATGTTTGTAAAAAAAAGAAATAATTTTTTTATCCTTATATTACTGATACTTGTTTCAGGTTGTGGGTACAGGTTTGCAGGAACCGGTGATTTTCCGGAAAACACCAAAAACATTTTCATACCGATACTTGAAAACCGCACCTCCGAAAGCAGGCTGGAAAAGCTGGTAACAGATGATATCATCTATGAATTTACCAGTAACAGAAAAGATATCTTGGCAAAGAGCATGGAAGATGCGGATGCCGTTCTTTATGGAAACATCCATTCTATAAGCATTGCAACTATTTCCCGGGACGATCCGAACACTTCCACAGAAAGAAGTGTAAAACTGTTCGTCGACATGAAACTGGTTGCTCCTGACGGCAGAGTCATCTGGCGGGTAGAACAAATTATGGCAGACGAAGCTTACAACGTCGTACTGGGGGATAAGTACAGGACGTTACAAAACAGGCGAGAGGCGATTTCAAAGGTTTCTCAAAGGCTGGCAGAAAAAATTTTTACACGCATGACGGATAATTTTTAATGAACGGCATTGTTGGCAAATTTTGCCAGGCGGGATATTTTTCTGGCAGCCGTTTTTTTATGGATGACCCCCTTTTTGGCTGCGATATCTATCACAGACTTTGCCATGTTAAGATTGGCGGTCATTGTTTCGCCTGACGATTCACCTTCGGCAAGTCGAACTTGCTTGGTCACGTTATTTATTTTTGTTCGGTAAGACTTGTTACGCATGCGTCTTATTTCATTCTGACGGGCGCGTTTTAAAGCGGATTTGTGATTGGCCAAAGTAGTAAGCTCCTTTTCTGAAATTTGATAAAAATGAATTACCTATAAAATAAAAAAAAGGATGTCAAGGTATTTATTCTGATTTTAGCAGAACTTAATATAAAATGTCTGAAAATACCCGTGTGACAAAGGCTGCAGGTGTTGTAAGCTCAGCCACTTTGTTAAGCCGCATTTTTGGTTATATAAGGGATATGGTTATCGCCGCAATTTTTGGCGCGGGCTTTTATTCCGATGCATTTGTTGCCGCTTTCAGGATTCCCAACCTTATCAGGAGGCTTTTTGGCGAAGGTTCCTTAAGCATTTCATTTGTTCCTGTTTTTACCCAATACATCACAGAAAAAGGAAAAGACGAAGCCTTTGAGATGGCAAGATCTGCCATAAAACTGCTTTCGGTTCTACTGGTTATTATAACTGTTGCGGGTATTGCCCTCTCGCCCTGGATCGTTCATATTTTTGCCCCGGGGTTTACCGGGTCGCCTGAAAAGTATGCGCTTACCGTCGTGCTGACGCGCATCATGTTTCCTTATATCTTTTTTATATGCCTGGTTGCGCTGAGCATGGGTATTTTAAATGTCTTGGGGCATTTTGCCGCACCTGCGCTTGCACCGGTATTTTTAAATATAGCGATGATTGTCTCGGTAACCGCAGTATCTATAGCGTCAACCGATCCAGCAAACCGTGTATATGGACTTGCATTTGGCGTGGTGGTTGGAGGGTGTTTGCAGCTTGCACTTCAGGTACCGTTTTTGATTAAAAACGGTTTTTATTTCTGGCAAAAAACCGCAATATGGCATTCGGGGTTAAAAAGAATCGTTAAGCTGTTTTTCCCCGCCATATTCGGTTCAGCCGTGTATCAGATTAACACTCTGGTGATCACCCTTCTTGCCTCGATACAATCTGAAGGTAGTGTTTCGTATCTTTACTATGCAGACCGGCTGGTTCAGTTTCCTTTGGGGATTTTTGCTATTGCTGCTGCAACCGCACTGCTGCCCAGCATTTCCAGGCAGGCAGCAGCAAAAGACATGCAGGCGGTAAGGGATTCTTTTGCATATACATTGAAACTTGTTTTTTTTATAACCATTCCTGCCATGGTGGGGCTTATTGTATTGCGGCAGCCGGTGGTGGCCCTGCTATTTCAAAGAGGGGCCTTTGGAGGTGAAGCCACCCTGTTGACTGCCAAGGCTGTTTTGTATTATAGCATCGGCCTGTGGGCTGTTTCAGGTGTAAGGATTATTGTATTTACCCTTTATGCACTAAAAGATACAAAAACACCTGTTTATACTGCAGCTATATCCATCATGGCCAATATAATACTTGGAGTTGTTTTAATGGAGCCCATGGGACATGCCGGCCTTGCATTGGCTTTATCCCTTGCTTCAATGCTTAACTTCGGACTTCTGATGCGGTCATTAAATATAAAGCTGGGTCCATTGAAGCAGCCGGGTCTAGCTGAATTTGTTTGCAAAAATATAATATGTTCTGTATTAATGGGGACGGTGGTGTGGACGGTGGCCCTATATATTATTCCGCCGGGAACGGAAAGCCTGTCTGGTCTAATTATAGGGCTTTTGGGAAGTATTTTAACCGGTCTTGTCATTTACGGTGGTTTTTCCATAATTTTTAAAACCCTGGATATTAAAACGGTTTTAAATCTGGGTTTATTTAAGCGACAATAATATGCTGAACAAAGTTAAGCTAAAATTATCCATGGCCATATTGATATTGTTTTCCATGCTTTTTCTTATTTTGTTTGCTGAAAACGGCCTTGTTGATCTTAATTCGCTTAGAAAGGAAAGAGACAGGCTGATTGAAAAAAATGAAAATCTTGCCAGGGATAATCTTGATTTGTATAATGAAATAGAACGGTTAAAAAATGATGATAAATATATTGAAAATATTGCAAGGCAGGAACTCGGTATGATCGGGAAAGACGAAATAATATTAAAACCAACCCATGGTTCAGCAAAACGGTTGAAACAGAAATGATACCGGATAACGATTTTAAAACAGTCACCATGGCCAAGGTTTATGCCGGTCAGGGCCATTATGAAAAAGCAGCAGAAATTTATAAGCACCTTTTAAAAAATGAACCCGACAATCCGGATCTTGCCAGAGCACTTGCAGGAGTTGAAAACAAATTACACCCAAAAATAAGAGGGGGGAGTGAGGATCTTGGAGACCTGTTCAGCACATGGATCGATCTTATTCTCAGGTATAAAAAGATGAGGTATTTAAGGAAGATAAAAGGAACGTTTAAGGGGTGAGATCTTGGTATATTAAAATGTTATTGATTTTATTTTATATTGAAGGTAATATTTAAACAATGTAATAACTGAACATTTTAATACATTAAGGAGAAAAGGAAAAACCAACACATTCTTATCTATGAGAAAGGGAGGAAAACGTTATGAAAAAGTTTTTGTATATAAGCCTGGTACTTTTGATTGGACTTTCTTTTACTGTTGGATGTGCAAACATGCCCTTGGTGGGAGGTTCTAAGAAGAAGACGAAAACGGTTTCTGAACAAACCCTCTATTCACAGGTGCCGGAATCTATGCGAGCTGATGTGAAAGAGGCGGAGTTTGACCTACAGGAGGCAAAAAGAAACCTGAAACTGGCCCAGCAAAAAGTAAAGGTCGGAAAACTTAAAAAAGAACTGGGCAGTTTGCAGAAAGATGGTGCGGATTCTGAATTGGAAGCAGCAGAAAAGAAAGTGGAAGAAAAAGAACTTGCAGTGGAAGTTGCAAAATTAGAGGCGATTGACAATGCAAATCTGGGTGATAAAATCGATAACATCAAAAAAATTGCAAAAGTAAAGTCTAAAAAACTCAATGCCGAGGCGGATGCAGTAGAAGCCAAGGCTGAATATACCACCACCAACCTTGAGGTAAAAAAGCTGAAGAAAAAAATAGAAAAAATGGAGGCAAAAATAAAAGATTAAAACCAATATGTTGTAACAGGAAAGGCGGGGCTAAAACCCCCGCCTTTTAATTTTTTGGCGGTTTTGTTTTTTTTGTTGGGTCCAAAACAGGAGTATCCGGATCGGGCTTAGATGACAAATCTTTTGTAGAGTAGAACAGCGCTTTTACACGATTTTCCGTACCGCTTTCAACCTTAACCGTGTTTTCTGACCGGTTAAGGGTTATTTTTGAACCGGAAACATAATTTTTATTGCTGAATACAGTTGAATTTTCTCCGGTTAATACCAGCACCATGGTCTTTGTTGTGTAGACTGCCTGCTGTGTGGTCGCTTCCTTGCCATCTGCCCATATCTTCACGTTGCCGGTGGCAATAATTTTATCTATGGATTCTTCACCTGCCTTTGACTTTTCTTTTTTCCCCGGATCATGTTTATAAAAAATTTTCAGTCGATCCGATTTTATAATGAAATCTCCATACACCGCTTCAACACTACCGGTAAACTCAGCATAATTTCTATCATAGCTGCCCACCAGCCTGTCTGCAGTAATCCGTATTTTATCTGCTTTATTTTTTATATTTTTTGCCAAAGGCTCAGCCGAAGTCTGGGGCAGCGATATAAAAAAATAGGCGCTGAGTACTGTGGCTGCCGATAAAAAGAAAGATAATCTAATATGTAGCAGCATATTCAGAAACAAAGCTTTCACAGGATGGTTCCCCAAAGAAACGCGATTCAAGGTGTATTTTTTAAATTTTGGTAAAAAAAGTTAAAAAATTTAACTTTTTTGTATTTACATATTTTTATAATGTATATCATATAGATCAAATATGTAAAGTTTATTGAAATGATGCAGCAAAAAGCCCCTGGAGTGGACTATTCTCCAGGGGCAGGTTAAGGAGGTAGCTCTCAGGGGAATCGTTTTAAACCTAAGAGCCAAAGCACTTATAAGCTATATCGGCAGTTACGCTACAGAACTTTAGCTATTTTTTTTATTCAATAGAAGAGACCTTTGAAAAATGGTAATTTTCGAAGTCTACGCTTATCTGTCCGAGTTCAAGAAAGGCAAAGATTTCAACCACAGGAATATATTGAATATTTCGAGGATTGAAATTTGAGACTGACGTAGAAATCGGACAAAAAGTGCCGTTTTGCAAAGGTCTCTAGAAGATGGGCCCATGGTCTGTGTCAGAGACAAACAGTATAACATTGAAGGGTAAGCGTTCACTGGAGGTTGAAACAGGGAATTTGGCCCTCTCCCGGATTTCTAATTTCCCATTTCATGTTTATAGCTGTAAATTGCTGAACACATCGAATGCAGAGTGTGTGAAAAACCGCTACAACACAGTAAATAGGACTTTTTCCAACGCCATCAATTGTTGACCATGCTTTTAAACTTCACCCCGACGCCTTCCTGAACAGCCCGGACCACTTCACCGTTGACGATTGTATTTTTATTTTTATTGGAAAATGGGATAGCCAGCATAAGCATCTGTCCGGAAGGGAAGGAATCCTTGGTTGCAATAAAAATTCCAGTTTTGCTTATATCTTTGATCAGGCCGGTGTAAAAACGATTGTTGGTAGTGAAATTTATGGGTTTGGAAGATTTTTTTCTTTGATGTTTTCTGATGATTATTCCGTTTATTAAATCTTTGCGTCGTTCATCAAAATTTCTCATAAATTTAACGCCATAGCCAAAATAAAATCTGGAAAAATCATCAGGCAATTTGTCACGTCGGATCACTTTGGCGCAGTAACATTGATAAGCATTGGAATTGGAAGAGTAAGGGGAATTAATGATGCCAAGGTCCAGTTCGTTTCCCGGGTGAAGCTCAAGATCCGTTTCAAAATACAAGCCTTCACTGCTATAATTGTACATTATCGCGTCATCAGTCCTGCCGGTTTTTAAATCCTTGCATTTAACCGGGGATTCATACTCAAAGCGTGTATTATTTCTGCTTTCAAGATTTGAGTCCAGTGTCTGTACCTCCTTATTGGTTTTTACGGGAAGCAGCAAAATCATACAGGACTTAAAGAACTTTAAGCGGAAAACTTAAACAGTATTGTTTTGTAACAAATAAATTATCATAAAAAAGAGCAGATGTAAAGGCCCTGTACGCCGGACATCCAAAAAAGGAGGGCATTTTAAGAGTTACGGTTCAACGACTCAAGATTTTTTAACAAAAATCATGCCTTGAGGTGACCAGAGCTGATGTGTATATTGATTTGTTGTATTGTGAATCCTTGAAAAATGTTATATATATAACTGAAGTTTCGCATCCATGGTTAAAAAACAGCTAATAAAGCGAATTGACCCCGGAGGCCATTGAACGAACAGAGATAACGAATCAAAGTACATTTTATGGGTTCCCGGTGAGCGCCAGGGTGAAGAATGACTTTAATAAAACCATCATTATTCATTCATATATAAAACATATGGAGGCTGACGGATGTTAAAAGAGTTAAAAGCCAATGCGAAATCCCTGATCATACCGCTAAGCCTTTGTGGCCTAGCTCTATTTTTATCCGGTGGTGTATCGGCAGAAGATGGGGTCACGCAAAGCAGCATTACTATCGGCCAGTCTTGCGCACTTAAAGGACCGGCACAGGCACTCGGGCAAGGTATGAGAGACGGCGCGCTGGCTTATTTTAGACATATTAATGCCGAAGGAGGCATTAAAGGAAAAAAAATAAAGCTGATTACCTTAAATGACGGATATGAGCCCACAGCCTGTGTTGCAAATACCAGGCAACTTTTGGAAAAAGACAAGGTTTTTTTATTGTTTGGCTATGTCGGTACTCCTGCTTCAAAAGCTGTATTCGACCATATTAAAAAATCAAAGGTTCCGTATTTTGCCCCACTCTCAGGAGCAGAATTTCTAAGAAATCCTTTGACACCCGGGATATTCAATATCCGTGCTTCCTTTTATCAGGAAACCGAAGCCATGATAAAGATTCTTTTGATGAACAACTTAACACGTATAGCTGTTTTTTATCAGAACGATTCATACGGTAAGGCTGGACTTAAAGGGGTGCAAATCGCCCTTAAAGAAAGAGGCAGGCAGATTACAAGCAAGGCTTCATATGAAAGGAACACACTTGACGTGGAAAATGCAGTCAGTGAAATTGCGATCAGCAATCCTGATGCAGTGATTATGATCGGTGCGTATAAGGCCTGTGCCATGTTTGTCCGGCTGACGAGAGATGGTACCAGGAGCAGACCGGTATTCCTCAACGTGTCCTTGGTGGGTTCAGAGCCACTTGCAACCACGCTGTCAAATAAGGGTCTTGGAGTGGTTATTACACAGGTTGTGCCGTTTCCTTTTGACAAAAGGAAACCTGTGGTTGATCAATATCATCAGATGACGCGAGAATATATGAAGGGGGCAACCATCAGTTTTACGGGTATGGAGGGCTTTATTGCAGCAAAGACCCTTTGCAGCATTCTGGAAAAAATGAGTCATTTTACCCACGCCGAGTTTGTTCGCACTGCAGAATCGATTTCCGAGTCTCTGGGGGGCTTTAACGTTCAGTTTAGTCCTAAAAGCCGTCAAGGGTCTGAACTGGTTCATTTTACCCAGATCGGACCGGGGGGGTCTATATCTAATATAGACAATCTCAGTCAGCTTTATAAATACTGGGATTAGCCTTTAACCCCATAACGCAACTTACCAGCTTTGTTTAGCAACAGCTTCTTTTTGTGTCATGCGATATTGTTGCAGGTTACGGGTTGCGGGATACGGGTTATAAAAAAGGATTATTTCCTATTAATAACTCGTAACACGCAACTCGTAACCCGGAATACTTACGTGATAGGCAAAAAAAAGCAAGTTAATTAGTATTATGGATATCGACAAATGTCGTTGTGGGGTTAAACAACAAGAATAATTCGCAGATCCATCACGTTGGTGTTGGTAGGCCCGGTAATCAGCAGGTCGTTCAACTTGTTAAAGAATGGATAGGAGTCATTATTTAAAAGATAGTGATAAGGGTTTAGGCCCATATTTTCTGCCCGTTTAAAGGTGTGGTTATCCGCTATTGCACCGGCGGCATCAGTGGGGCCGTCGCCACCATCTGTTCCGCCGCTGAGTACAACAATATCATTTTTTTCTGCAATATCTATTGCTGCTGCCAGAACAAACTCCTGATTTCGCCCCCCAAGCCCGCTGCCGGTTATATTTACAGTGGTTTCCCCTCCTGAGAGGATACAGGCAGGCGGCGGTATGGGGTTGCCGGTTTTCAGTATCTCTTTTGCTATTGCGGTGTGAACCTTAGCCGCGTGCCTTGTCTCGCCTTCTACCATGGAAGAAAGCACCAGAGTTTTATAACCCATTGTTTTCGCTTCCCGTCTGGCAGCGTTTATTGCGTCCATATTGCTTGCAACAATCAGATTGTATGTATCTTTAAAAATTCGATTACCTGCTTTGGGGGTTTCAGGCACTTTCCCCGAGGCCCCTTGCCGGATGTATGATACAACCGCTTTTGGCAACCTCTTGGTTAGTTTGTATTTTTTAAAAATTTGAATGCATTCTTCAAAGGTACTTGGGTCAGGGACACCCGGACCTGATGCAATAACGTCCAGATCATCTCCGACCACATCTGAAAGTATCAAAGAAATCATACCGGCAGGATAAGCCGCTCTGGCGAGTCTTCCTCCTTTTATTTTTGACATATGCTTTCTGATTGTATTTATTTCGTGAATGGTGGCCCCGCATGAAAGAAGAATCTTGATGGTATCCTGTTTGTCTTTTAAGGAGATTCCTGCTGCAGGCAGCGCCAGGAGGGCGGACCCGCCTCCTGAAAGAAGGCAAAGCACCAGATCGTCTTTTTTTGCCTCCTCAGCAAGCCCTAAAATTTCGTCAGCGCCCTGCATTCCATTGTGATCGGGCACCGGATGACCGGCCTCTATGAGTCGGATACGATCAAGCTTGGCAGTATGGTCATATTTTACATTGATAATGCCACGGGTAATATTTTCACCGAGAATATCTTCTATTGCCGCTGCCATGGGTGCTGTCGCCTTTCCTGCCCCAATGACAAAGATGTTGTTAATGTGGGAAAGGTTATAGTTTCTGTTTCCGATAAAAAGATGATCACCGTCGCGTTTGCAGGATCTCTTTATTGCAGAGCCGGGCTCCACAGCCTGTACACCTTGGTGAAAAATTTTAATCGCATTGCTGCGCATTTTTTCAATACTATTCGACTTGGTGTTCATGATTTCTAAGCACGTTTATCTTTATATACGGTTTTTGTTCGTTTAAACGGAATATATTTATTAAAAACAAACATACGTTTTTCCATTTTAGCTCGGTTCGATCGGGGCATCACCTATGGGCCTGTTCCCATACTTAACAAATAATATCAGTATCTTACACGCCCCCTATCTTCTCAGTTAAACCCATACAGGCAGAGACGATCAACGCCACCGTGGGATTCTGTCCCCTGGGGCTGGCTCAAAATTAATTGAAGCGAGATAGCTGCCGTATGTTCATTTCCAGATAGGATTGTTAAGTATGGGAACAGGCCCATAGGCGATGCCCCGGTCGAACTGAAAAGAGATTGAACCCCCCCCGACCCTTTAGATAATTATTCACAGTATAAGGTCAATCCTCCTTACCGATTGTATGAATCTTGATCAGGTTTGTGGAACCGGTTTTTAGTGCCAGACCGGTGACAATGATCATCAGATCATTTTTTTTTGCAAATTTATGACTGAGTAAAATTTTTTCGCCCGCCTCTATGATGCGTTTGGTGTCATTAATAGGGGGGACCAGCAACGGAGTAACTCCCCAGACCAAAGATAATCTGTTATAAATTTTTTTTAAAGGTGAAAAAGCGTAAACCGGGCTGGAGGGACGTTGTTTTGAGATCAGCTTTGAAGTTTTTCCGCTTATGGAAAAGGTCACAATTGCCCTGGCATTTACCTCGTGAAGAATGTTCACACAGGCTTGTGCCACGGCATGGGTGACCGGTTTATGTCGGTCTTTTTTATACTGGATATTATATTTCATAAAAGGTGAGCGCTCTGTTTCAGAGGCAATTCGGCTCATCATTTTGACAGCCTGCACAGGATATCTTCCTGTTGCAGTTTCAGCGGAAAGCATGATCGCATCCGTGCCATCATAAATGGCATTGGCCACGTCGGAGGCTTCCGCTCTGGTCGGGATCGGGTGGTCAGTCATTGTTTCAAGCATCTGGGTGGCTGTGATTACAGGCTTATTTGCCATGATTGATTTAGCTATGATTTCCTTTTGAGTCTGAGGCACCATTTCCGGTTTCATTTCCACGCCTAAATCTCCACGCGCAACCATCACAGCGTCTGCGATCTCTAATATTTCATCCAACTTGCCGATTGCCTCCGGCTTTTCAATTTTTGCAACGACCGGGATATCGGATTTATGTTTTTTTAATATGGATTTGATACGCTTCAGATCCTTTGCATGCCTCACAAAAGAAAGTGCAAAAAAATCCACGCCTGTTTTAATGCCAAACAAAAGATCTTTTTTATCCTTTTCGGTCAGGGAAGGGGCAGAGATTTTAACGCCCGGTAAATTTATCCCCTTGTGTTCGTTTAATTTTCCCCCGCTAATAATTTTACAGGTAACCGTCCCTTTGGCTTTGGATACTACTTTCAGTTCAATGAGTCCGTCGTCAATTAGGATTTTGTCTCCTTTTTTTACGTCTTTTGCTAAGTGTTTATAAGTGGTGGACACAATATCTGCATCTCCGGGCACATATTTTGAGGTGATTTGAATGGTTTTATTTTTTTTCAGTAAAGCAGGCATGCCTTTTTTTAACGTGTTTGTTCTTATTTTGGGGCCCTGAAGGTCAATGAGTATTCCCACCGGTCTGTTCATCTCTTTAGAAAGGCTGCGTATGTCACTGATCGCTTTTTGGTGATCTTGGTAATTGCCGTGTGAAAAATTGAGCCTTGCCACATTCATACCGGCTGAGATTAATTTTTTTAATATCGGCCTGCTGGTTGATGACGGACCGATTGTTGCCACAATTTTTGTTTTGTTGGCCATAATGACACCTTCTTATAAGCCGATCCTTGGGAGTTTCTATTAAATATTGTAAAAAAGCTGTAATTGCAAACCTTTATTTCAAGAGTATCTTTGAGATTGTATCGAATTTTAAACCGCAACCTTATTTGAGCCCTTCTGCTGCTGTGATGAATTTCACACATTTCCTGTGATTTATATCATTGTGGCTTAAGCCTTTCAGTTATAAGCTGAATTTTACACGAGGTGGAGGATTTCCAAAGAATGGTAAAAAAGATAGGGGATATAATGGAAATTGACCGAAAAACAGCGAGCACTGTGCTGATAGTTGATGAATATCCGCTGTTTCGCAAGTCTTTGAAATCCCTTTTAGAAAAGGTGTCCTGTTATGAAGTCATTGATGAAGCGGAATCTGGATTGGAAGGGTTTAAAAAAGCGATGAAACACAAACCCGATCTGATCATTATGGATATTTCTCTCCCGGATATGAGCGGTATTCGTTTTATTAACAGTCTGAAAGATTCAAAAATAAATTCTCGGATCATCATCGTCAGTCTTCACTCAAATGCGGTATATGTCTCTGAAGCGTTCAAATACGGGGTGAGTGGATATTTTTCAAAACTTTCCGATCTCGAGTTGCTGGTTAATGATTTAAAGGCATCCCAAAAAAGCCGCATGTCAATAGGATAACGCTATCGCTTATTAATAGGATATTGAATAAACCAGCCCCGGAATAAATCAGTTTCGGAAAGCTAACCTTGATTCGATCTTTTCGCTTGGTCCAGAGTATTTCGAACTTTTTGGGAGAATTCGGAGATGTTGAACGGCTTTTGAATGAATCCGTTGCATCCTTTTTTCAAAATTTCATTCGCTTGTCCGTTGATCGCATAGCCACTGGAAAGTATCACCGGTAATTGTGGTTGGATATCTTTAATACGGTCAAACACCTTTCCGCCATCCATTCCGGGCATGATGAGATCAAGAATGACAAGCTCGATTTCATCGCCTTTCAGCTGGATTGTATCTAATGCTTGCTCGCCACCATGTGCGACCAGGACACGGTAACCCAGTCTTTTCAGCATTCCCTTCCCCACATCCAGAATCATTTTTTCATCGTCGACCAGAAGAATGGTTTCCGATCCCTTGACAATCTTTTCTTCCACAGCCGGTTCTTGATAAGCTTGCTTTTTTGTTATCGGTATATAGATGTTGAACGTTGTTCCGTGTCCCACTTCGCTATAGACCGTAATGATGCCATCGTGATTCTTGATGATTCCATATGCCGAAGCCAGTCCCAGGCCTGTTCCACGGCTCTTTTCTTTCGTTGTAAAGAAAGGGTCAAAAATCCGCTTTCGTACGGCTTCGTCCATGCCGACCCCGGTGTCCGTGACCGAAATCTTGGCAAAGCGGCCCGGTGTTGCCTGATATGGCAGGCAGTAGTCTTCGTCCAGGCTGGTGGTTTTGGTTTCCAGATAGAGTTTGCCGCCTTCCGGCATGGCCTGCCATGAGTTGACATATAAGTTCAACAGGACTTGCTCGATTTGATTTCGGTCTACTGCTGCCACCAATGGTGTGTTTTGCAATTTGATGTGGATTTGAATTTCTTTTTTTGTACGCCCGAACATTTTTCCGCTGTGTTTTACCAATATATTGATATCGGTGGGTTTGACCTCATACTTCCCGCCACGGGCAAATCCTAAAAGCTGTCTGGTCAGGTCCGTCGCACTTCGGATGTAGGCATCAATGGCCTGGATATGCTCAAAATGAGAAGGGGTGGTTTCAATATCTGTCGATATGAGCGAGGCCCGGCCCTGGATGCCCATTAATAGATTATTAAAATCATGAGCAATTCCACCTGCAAGCGTTCCGATTGCCTCGAATTTCTGGGTCTGTTGAAGCTGTTGTTCCATCTTTTTAAGATTGGTAATGTCTGTTGCTATTTGAAGCCTGACCAAACGTCCGTCTGTCCATTCTATGGCACTCGTAGTTGATGTACCATTTCTTATTGACCGGGTTTTCACCTTGCCAGATACAAACGCCGGTGGGTTTTCCGTTTTTGTCAATGAGTTGATCATTGCTACATATCGAACAGGGTTCGGATTCTCCTCGGAAAACAGCAAAACATTTTTTGCCGGTCATATTCTTGCCAAAGCTTTTTATCATGTTTTTATTCATAAAGAGAATGTCGTATGTTTCCATGTCAGCCACATAAATGGTGGCGTCGATGCTGTCCAAAACAGTGAGAAATCTATTATGGGAAGCCCGCAGCGCTTCTTCCGCCTGTTTGCGGTCGGTGATGTCCCGAGCCACGGACAGGATCACTTTTTGTTCATTGAGATCAATTATGCTTGAGCTGATTTCAACAGGGAAGCTTTTGCCCCACCTGTTAATATGTTCGGCCTCAAAAATCATAAAGCCGTTTTCCAATAGTTTTTTCCGAGCTTGGCTTCTTCCATGTTTCTGAACATCTTTTTGTACGCTAATGTCACCGGGTGTTAATTCAAGAAATTCTTCTTTACTATAACCGTAGCGCTGACAGGCGATGTCGTTAACTTCGATAATCTTTTCAAAGCCCTTATTTGCATAAAGATGCACAAAAACCGCATCATTAATCGAATTAAAAAATACTCTGAACTTTTCTTCGCTTTCCTGCAGTGCTGCGGCCATTCGGCTGCTTTCTGCCAGTTTTTCCTCCATTGCCAGGGTTTTGACTTTCACCTGCTCACGAAGGCTTCGATTCCAGGCTGAAACAACAGTAATGGCGAAAAGGGCCGAAACCGCAACTGCCGCCAGTGCGAGAAGCAAAATTTTCCACTGCCGGCTGAATCCGCTCTCCTGAAAAGAGGCTACAAGTGCCTCGTCAGCGTGCCATTTTTGCTGCCAGGCCTGCCATTCTGTTTGATCAATGAGGGAAAGTGCTTTGTCCAAGATAGCGGCCAGTTCTGGCCAGTCTTTTCGCACACCGATGCTCTCCAGAGCACTGCTCCGGTCGTAAACGGCGGCAAATTTCAAGTTTGATATTCCATATTTGGTTTTCAGGTGGCTGGCGGCCCCAAAAAATATGATGGCAGCATCGGCATTGCCGGTGGCCACGGCATTGAGGCCATCCAGCATGGTGTCGACGTAATAGGGTTTGAGTGTGGGGAAATCTTTAAAGATGTCCTGTACGTAATGATAATCGCGTACCAGAGCCACCTGTTTGCCGGCAATGTCTTCGCGTTTACCGATGGATTTATCATCAGCCCGGGTCATGATGGCCAGGGATTTGTATATGTACGGGCGGGTGAAAGTAAACCACTCCATACGCTCAGATTTCTGAACCATGGTGGCCACCACATCCACCTCTTTTTTCTTGGCGGCTTCGAAAAGATCTTTCCACACGAAAGACGGGTGGATATCGAAACGAATGCCGATCCGATCGGCCAGGGCTCTCAGGACATCCACGGACAATCCTTCCACATGGCCTTCATCCGTTAAATAACTGTATGGGGGAAAATAACCGTCGAAAGCTACCCGGATAGTGGGATGTGTCGACAGCCAGGTACGCTGTGCGGGAGTCAATATAAGGGCATTTTTTTCCCCATGGGCTGCGCCTGTTGTAACTGGAAAAACATTGGGCGGGTGGCTGTTGCTTCCGGTCTTGAGAGGTGTTTCAGCGGCATGAATCACTACGCTGCCAAGCACACAGATCATGACGATAAAGGATAACCCGTAACAGGAGAAACCAGCTTTTTTTTTCATGAAGCAACTCTACTATTTGAAAGAAATTTGATTTGTTAGTCAGTCAATCATGTTTTTATACAAGAGAACATCAGGATCTTCGTGTTCAACATCCGGATTAATAGACCTGAAGCGATTCGTTTGTACCTGAAATTATTTTCTTAATTCTTCTTTTACGACAACCCCTATTTTTTCCAGAGTGTAGGGTTTTTTTATGTATTTGCCCGCACCCAATCTTTGAGCTTCTTTAACCCGATCCGTTTCCGAATATCCGCTGGCAATGATCGCCTTTTGGTTGGGGTGAAGTTTTATAACTCTTTGATACGTTTCCAGGCCATCAATTCCCGGTTTCATGATCATGTCTAAAATCAATAGGTCCACAGAATTATTTTTCAGGTATTCAACGGCATCTTCACCGCTTGAAACCGTGGTGACAGTATAATTCAATTTAGTTAAGATATTTGCCGCAATATTCCTTTGTTGTTTAACGTCGTCAATAACCAATATTGTCTCTTTCCTGCCCATATATTCTTCAACAGGGGTAAAGTCTTTTTTCCTAATATTCTTTTTACGGGTTGCCGGAAAATATAGTGAGAATGTCGTTCCCACTCCTTCAGTACTTTTTACGTCAATATACCCATGATGGTCATGGATTGTCCCCCAAACCACAGCCATTCCGAGTCCGGTGCCACTCTTACCCATGGCTTTTTTAGTGTAAAAAGGCTCAAATATCCTGGTTAGGTCTTCAGGCGCGATGCCCAATCCGTTGTCCTTTACCGCTAAAACAACGTAATCTCCTTCTTCCATTTCTTCATGTTTTATTATCGGTGCGTCAATATATTGGTTATATGTTGAAATGACGGTTTTTCCGCCCGCAGGTTGGGCTTCCGCAGCATTGGATACCAGATTCATTATCATTTTTATCAGCGGGGTCGAAGATCCTTCAATATTCAACAAGTTTGCATCAAGGTCGGTGTCTACAGAGACATTTGAATGATATTTTTTTAACTTTATATATTCCGGTGATTTTAAATACTCTGAGATGATATCATTTAAGTTTAAAACGTTTTTATTTTCTACCCCTCTTCTTGCAAGGGTTAAAAGATCCTGAACGATTTCAGCCGCTTTTTGACCCGAGTTTTTGATTGTCAGGATCGGTTCTCTTAAAGGGCTGTCTTTTTCAAGATCCATGAGTAATAGATCCGGATAAGAAATAATTCCGGACAAAATATTGTTAAGATCATGGGCCACTCCTCCGGCAAGCAGGCCGATGGCTTCCATTTTTTTCGATTGTTGAAGCCGGGTCTCAAGTCTCAGCTTGTCTTTTTCTTTTGTTAAAAATTCAAATTCTACCGCCACCATCCGACAGACGGTTTTAATTAAGTTCAAATCCCATTCGTCAAAATCTCTTTTTTTGCCGAACACGTTTATGGTGCCGGTCACCGCTCCCTCTCGATCGAAAATGGGTATCCCGACATAACTCTCCGCTTCTAACACTGATAAACTTTGTGCCAAGGGAAAATGTTTATACGCATCCGAGGTAATGATAATCGGCTTCTTTTCGGTGACGATCTGCAAACTGGGCAGACCGTTTATGGGATCAAAAGGATTATTATCGTTTAAGCCTATCGGTGAAAAGGCGACCTTGTGGAAACTGTTTTCCGACTGCTGGACTTTTATAATCAGCGTATGGGTGCCCAATAATTCCGATAAGGCATCGGCCACCCGATTGAAGAGGTCCTCCCCGCGATTGGTGATTGCGATGTTGTAAAAATATTCAACCCATTTGTTTCTTTCCTCAAGCGAAAGCATCATTTTGCAGATGTTATCGCTTAAAAATTCAAGTTCATAGATCCCTTTATATTGCGGTGATTGCCCCATTCGTATGGCGCTGATAATCCGGTTAAGCGGTTTTCTGAGAAAGCGATTCTGAAACAACAGGATCAATATCAGACCCAACAACAGCAGAATACCGGTAATAATATATGTCGTCTTAACCTGTGCAATAAGGGGTGTATAAGCCTGGGTATCTTTTATCAGGTCTATATCCCATTTCCAGGGTTTAAAGGTAATATGCTCAAAGTAATAGATTTTTTCCTTGAAATGAACGGTTGAAAAGGATTCTTTTGGATGATGCTTGGCAATAAATTTGATCAAATCCGTTTCGATTTGGTGCTGAAGCAATTCACCTTTATTAAACTCGAACAGTCGGCACCCGATGTTGTTTCTTTGGGTATAATCCTCAATCGCTCCCAAAGTGACCGCCTTTTTAATGATGACCGCCTTTCGGTTGTCCATTTTTCCGGTTTGCATCAACTCGGTAAAATTTTTATCACAGATATCATATATCTCACTGGCAATATCGGCCAACCCCTCTTTTATCTGTGCGTCGGCAAATTCCGAAACAGACCGCAGGACGAAAAAATATAGTCCCATGCCTACCAGGCCAATGGTCATTACCACCGGGATGACCATCCGAATAGGCAAGCTTTTAAAAATCTGTTTGATAGATGTTGGCATTAGAATATGGGTTCCGCTGTTTTTATTTGATCGGGCCACACCACCTGCTTTTGTCCATTCTGCCATTGTATAATAAAAGTGTGCTGTCTTACCTGCTTTCCGTTTTTATCGACACCAAACCGGCCAATAATGGTCATGGTATCCAGATGAAACAATGCGTCACGAACCTTATCCTTATTGATGCTTCGCGCTTCGTTCACTGCTTTTTCCAAGACCTGGCCCCCCGCGTAGGCCAGACCTGCATGATAACCCGGAGTTTCTCCATAGGTTTCAATGAACTGCTGATTGAATTTTTGTGCACCTGGATAGTTGGCTCTGGGTTCCCATAGCGATGTTCCAAAAACAGATTCGGCGTCTGCCCCGCATCGGTCGAAAAAACCCTGAAGGGCGGGTCCCACCGAGGCGTAAAAGGCTTTCGGTCGCCATCCAATCCTTTTCAAAGCTTTTGATATGTTGACCGCTTCATTCATATGGCCGGATACCATCAGTACTTGCGAATTGTTTTCTTTAGCTTTTAACACCAAGGGTTCCAGATTTAGCGTTCCCTTTTTGAATTTTTCATAATCAACAATATCCAAGCCGAATCGCCGGGCCCATTTTTTTGCGCTTTCGGCCAAATCAACGGAAAACGGATCGTCGGCATAGAGCAATGTAATTCTATCCAGCTCGTTTAAAACAAGCAGTTCTAAGAATCCGAGGGTAAATTTGCTGGCGGGTGTATAGACGCCGATGGTATTGCGATAACCTTTTTCCCACAGCCTATCGGCCGCTGCTCCTGCAATTAAGATGGGCATATCATTTTCTTCCGCAACGGGTAAAACAGCTTCTGTAATAAGGCTGGAGTACGGGGCAAACAGAAAGTCGACATGCTCCTTTTGTATCAGTTCTCGATATATGGTGATGGCACGCTCGGGGTCGCTTTGATCATCTTTAACGATCACCCGTACAGGCCTTCCCAATATACCTTTTTGGTGGTTCACATTCTGTTCCCACAGTCTAAACCCTTTATTCAGAGCATCTGACATGACGGCAAACCGGCCGGTAAGTCCAAGACTGACGCCGATTTTTATCGGCTTTTCCGCCATGCATGGGGATGGGAAAAAAATCATCGCAATAATGAAAACCAGGGCAACCCGTTTCCATCGGACTGTCGACTTCAATACTGTCGAATGAAAAAAACCGAACCAAATGCTAAATAAAGGCATAACCATATGTATTTTTTCCTATTGTTGGGGTTAATGAAAAAAAGGATTGATCATTTCAAGTATTAAAGCGTTTGTCTGACAAATCGATTTTACAGCCCAGGTTTATTTTTTAGTTTGGTATCATATGCGGGCGTTGGGTGACGACCCAATTGAAATTGGTTGACCGGTATTATTATCTCATATTTCACAAATTTTCTCAAGTATAAGTATATTTAAGATATTTTTCAATATTGGTTATTCATAACCAAATATTATTTTCAACATTTCGCAGGCAGGTTACTCGCAGGTTAACTTGAGGGATAAGAGAGTTTTTCTAACAAACTGTAAAGATAGGAAAGAAAAACTGTAGGACCAATTAAATATTTCTATTGCTTTGCAAAAGACCACTGATCACCGTATGGAAAATGGACATTTTTGGTTTGTAAGTTTTTCCGCCAAGATATAACCGGTCCGTCTTTAATTGAAGGAGATCCTTTGGATTCATTTCAAGGGGATTCTGATTTAAGACAACCATGTCAGCCATTTTGCCCTGTTGCAAACTACCGCGCTGATGTTCATCAAAAGTGGTCCGGGCCACTTCACAGGTGGCCATTTTCAGGGCCTGTTGAATAGATACGGATTGATCGGCGTCATAAGGATGATTGCATGCGCCATATATGGCTTCGATTGGATCAGGATGAGTCACCGGTGCATCCGAACCGGTGCTAAGATGTATTCCTGAATCGATCATGTCTTTCAGGGGTGAGCCTGTTTTTATCCGGGAACCTAAAATTTCTGCTAAATATGCCACCGGTTCTAAAGGACTGATTAAAAAGCCCGGCTGGAGGGTAATCCCGATTCCCAGTTTGGCACATTTTTCCAAATCTTCAGGTGATATTAAACATGCGTGGATAATTGTATGTCGGTGGTCTTCTCTGGGAAAATCTTTTAAGGCTTGTTCGATAGCCATGACCGCTTGGTGGGTTGCCGCATCTCCGATGGCATGCATTTCGATTTGCAAACCGGCCCGGTTTGCTTCTCTGGCAAATTTGGTCACTTCTTCATCTTTATAAAACAAAATGCCTTTATTATGAGGATCATTAGAATAAGGGTCCATTAGGGCGGCATCACATGCACCAAAACATCCATCCAGAGCCGTGGCAAAACATCCTCCGATTCTGGGCAATTTTCGCTTTAAAACCTTTGCTACATCCATGGTCTGGAAAAAAAGTCTGGTTTGGAATCTGTTTTGTTTCGTTTGAGCCCGTGCAATTAAACTTACTAAAGTAACATCCATATCCAGGGGAAACCCGACCCCTTCAACCGGATGAATCATCCCGATACCTTTTTCGGCAAGCAGATCATAACCCTTGATGATGCTTTTAACCAGGATTAAAGGAGGGACCATAGAGGTGGCAAAATCGGTTGCGGCATAATAGGCTTCGTTAAAAAGTTGTCCGGTATCTTTATTGAATCCGCGTAGTTTATGGATATGTTGCGGAAGTTTATTTAAAAAATAGCTGTTTATGATACATGAATGCCCATCATAGCAAAACATGATCAATGGTTGATTTGGAGAAAACTCATCAAGTTCCTGTCTGGTAATCAATCTTTTTTCTTTGACCCTATGTTTTGACGCTCCGAAACAAAGAACCAGTTTGTTTTTTTTATTATTGGCCATGAAGGCCTTGATCATTTCTCCTGTTCCCGCAAAATTTTGTGCGGACCGAATATCAAAAAATGAAGCAGCGATGAGTGCCCAGTTAGAAAAGTGAATATGACCGTCTCCAAATGAGGGTATCAGCGCTTTTTCCCCCAATTCAACTTGTGTTGCAGCTGAATAAGTCTCGGGCAGATGATCTCCCACATGTATAATTTTGCCTTTATCTTCAACTAAATAGCTGAATACATGGTTATGCTGATCACAGGTGATTATGGTTCCATGGAAAATCTGCATGGGGTTAAATCCTTTTTGAATCAATAAAATGAAGAGTTTTCAAAGCAGTATTCAATTTTATCCACACTTTAACCAGTCATTTCAATTTTTATCAAGGTTTAATTCAGCATACCGGGAAGATCGAAAGCGTTGAAATTGGCTTGCTGATACGTGTTAGTCCGGTATTTATTAATACCGGTAACTAAAAGCGTGTGCAAAAGCTCGACATTGACAATAATTTTCGGTTTTGATATTTTATGATCAGTCGTTGACTTGGAGGAAATAATGCAGAAACTTACAAATGTAATCTTTCTTTCATTGTTGGTCGTTTTTGTTGGTTGCTCCGGAATCGAAGTCAGTCAGGATTATGATGTGACAGCCGATTTTTCCCATTGGAAAACATTCGACTGGTATTTGGCGAAGCAGAAAAAAACAGGCGATTTACGAGTGGACAATCCCTTGCTCGACTCACGAATACGCAAGGCGGTGGACAGGTCACTTGCCCAAAAAGGCTTTCGCAGAATTTTTAAGGGCATTCCGGATTTTTATGTCGGGTACAAATATGCGATTTTCACCAGGATCGGTTCGGAACGTGTTCGCAGCGGAATCGGATTCAGGTTTGGGGGATCCGGCAGCTTCGGTGGTATCGGTATTGGAACAGGAACCGATGTCAGGGGGTATGATGAGGGGATGCTGGTGATCGATATCACTGATACTCAAAACAAAAAACTCCTGTGGCGGGGAACCGGCACTCGTCGTGTGTCCAGGCATTCGGACCCAAAAAAAATAACCAAACAGATAAACCAAAACGTTGAGAAAATTCTTGCTCAATTTCCTCCCCATCCGTAAACAGCATTGCATGTTTGTTCAATTTATCTTTTCGGTTTTGAGTAGTCCTCAGTACCATTCCAAACAGTTTCCAGCGTTTTTGCAATCTTAGGTGAACGTTGGATTGTAAAACTTTTGTCATAACAGGTAAAGCTCCTTGCATTCGTGATGCGAACCGGTTCTAGTACCAATTTATTATCAATAAATGGCGCTATTTCTGTTAGAATGAGGAGAAGGTCGATATGTTCACTTGGATGCCGGGCCCGCAGCGCGGGGTTGTGGCCTTGGGACTGATGGCGGTCAATACCATATTCTGGTGTGTGCCGCTTTTTTTGGTTGCACTTTTCAAACTGCTGGTTCCGGTTGGGACCTGGCGGCGCTGGTGTTCCGGCATACTTAACCAGATTGCGGTCTGCTGGATCCGGATGAATAATTTGAATCACCGCTTGACCGCAAAAACACGCTGGAATGTGCATGGCCTTGATTCACTAAATCGGCTTGAATGTTACATGGTGGTTGCCAACCATCAATCCTGGACAGACATTCTGGTGTTACAGAGAGTGTTTAATCGACGGATTCCGTTGCTTAAATTTTTTATAAAAAAAGAATTGATATGGTTTCCCATGCTTGGGTTGGCTTGGTGGGCGCTGGATTTTCCTTTTTTAAAACGGTATTCAAAAAATTTCATTAAAAAGCACCCCCATCTGGCCGGTAAAGACCTGGAAACCACACGCCGGGCATGTGAAAAATATAAAAACCTGCCGGTGGCGGTGATGAATTTCGTTGAAGGCACCCGATTTACCAAAGCCAAGCAAGACAGACAGAAGGCACCGTTTGACAATTTGCTGCGAGCCAGAGCCGGCGGGCTTGCCTTTGCGCTGTCATCCATGGGCGGCAGGATGAAACGTCTGATAGATGTGACCATTGTTTACCCTCATCAGGGTAAAAAAAGTTTTTGGAATTATTTATGCGGCAATATCCGCGAAATCAAAGTGCAGGTGCGGCAACTTCATATCACTGAGCAACTCCAGGGCGATTATATCGGTGACCGGGATTTTCGTAAAGGGTTCCAAAATTGGCTCAATGACTTGTGGACCGAAAAGGATCAATTGATTAGCCAATTGCAATCCTGAATGACAGACGCTCACGAGCTAAAAAGAGATTCTTCCCACCAACCGATGATCGAATCATATCTTTTAAATAAAACACCTTCGCTTTTTTCTATTTTCCTTATCCAGTCTCCCAGCGCCGAAGCATGATGAATAATCAAAGGGGTGCTGTGGTCGGGGAGAATATCATCAGCAAGTGCGTAAAGATCTATGACTTGCTGTATATTGACTGAGGTTTTTTTATTGTCCCACGGGGTGGGATGGATGAACCCATGATTGCCGCCCTCCTTTCTCAGATATCAGAAGTGGGACGGGAAATCGCTCTTTAGCTGTCTCATCAGCGTAACGGCCTTGAGGTTGGTTTCAACGGTTGTGCCTTTATTTAAATTGCGCAATATGGTGTCGTCAAAAGATTCAAAACCAATAGAAGCGAGTATGATTCGCATTTCCATCTTTTTTGCCAGATGAAGCGCTTTGATTAAATATTTATGCCCCTTAATGAACCAGTCCGCTCTCATGGTAAGGTTAATTTGTGAAAGGTGAATTCCTTTGGAAGTGATTTCAACTAACAAATCAGGAAGACCGGGCAGCGGATTTTCGTTTATCAGTTCAAAGGCAATTTTTCTTCCATCCGAACTTTCCGGAAGACAACGGATCTGGTCTAAAACTGTATTGATTCCCAGTGTTCCGTAAAATCCTTTGTCCACCGCTACATCACAGAAACTGCATCCCTTGCAATAAAGGCGGAATTTATGGTTTCCATTATTTTTCATAAAGGTCGGATAATCGATTTCCATGGATTTCTGCCGCGCAGCATATGGACATCCTATCTGTTGCAGGACCTGGCCGGTTGTGATCTGGTGAGGCACAAGGGAAGAATCCTCCAACCTGTACAAAGTATTCCAGTTTACCTTGCCCAAAAATTGTTCATCCCAATTCTTTTTGGGGTGATGAATTGTTTTTTGGTATTTGTTCAAATAGAGAAGTCCGGGATTTTTCTGCCAGCCTTTATGATCCAGGTTTAGCAAAAGGCCTATCGCTTGCTCTGCAGGACCGTGGAGTGCAAAGGAAAAACAATCTGACAGGCCGGGAAACCGATGAGGATGATGCTGCCAATTTTTTTCTCCCCAATAGTCCACATCGGCCTGAGGCCCGGCCAGAATTGTTACTGCTCCCTCGTTCTTTAACTCTTTTGCAAAGGAGAAGAGATCGCTTCGGCCACTTAATGTCGAGAAACCAATGATGGGTCTGTCTTTTGCGAAATAACCCAGCAGAGCTTTCTTGAGAAGGGTTTTGTCGTTGTTTCTAGTGACGGCGATAACGATGCAATCAAAAGGCGTGTTTTCCCGGATAACCGTGGCTGCCGTCTGGGGTCCGAGAAGTCCGTAAGTTTCATCTGAAAAGTAGCTGGTGATGATGGCGGTCTTCATTCCCACCGGTTGCCGCCGACATTTTTCAAATCAATATAGTCAACCGTTCCACGGTTGCCGATAAATGAGGTGAGAAGCCAGCTTATGAGGCTGATCAAAAGTGAGCCGAACACGGCCGACCAGAAGCCATGCACTTGGAAACCGGTTATGACGCCTGACGCCATCAGAAGCATAACCGCATTGATGACGAAGGTAAAGAGTCCCAGGGTCAATACATTCAGAGGTAGTGTCAACAACAGCAATAAGGGCCGGAAAAAAGCATTCAGTATTCCCAGTATGGCGGCTGCAAAAAAGGCGGAGAAAAAACCGCTCACCTGTATACCGGCTAACAAGTATGAGGTGGCAATGATCGCAGCTGTTAAAGTTAGCCACCTTAGAAAAATTCCTTTCATTTGTTTTCTATTCCTTTTTTTTGCGATTTTAGATTATTTTGAAATGATTTTTACCCAAGAATTCAAACACAGCTTTGATGGGTTAGCAAGTAGAATTTTAGAACGGAAAATGACCGGACAATAATAGTCACGGCATTGTATTTCGGGGAAGATAAGCATGGATGCGGGATTGTTGAATTTTCCCGAGAATCGATGGTTTTTGAAGATAATTAATTACAGAGCTAAACCCCCAGCTAAGCTGGGGAGAATGGCAAAAGCTATGCTGAGTATTTAAAAAATGCTCCTTTTGGATTAAAGGTAACAGCGCTGATTCTGTGACCAAAATCCA
>JAXHVO010000027.1 GCA_034189135.1 Thermodesulfobacteriota bacterium
CGAAAGGAATATCAGGCCTAATAAGCTGATTTCAAATCGATCCCTCTTGATATCGTCACTAAATCGTATTATATTAATTAGTTAGAAGCTTTTATAAAATTTTAACCGGACACTAATGACTTAAGTTCTTTCTTAACAATTTCTAATACACTCAAACAGTTTCCTCATTTAAAACGGAACATATTTTTGAGAATTACTATAATCGGTAGATGATCCTGATTATTATATCACCACCTGCTTTTTGTGGCATCATTTTTGCTTATTAAGTTTGTTGTATAAAAAACGAAAAATATTTATGGCAAACAGTATTTAACTTATACCCAAACAGGAGATCCGAAATGAAGAACAGCAAAGAATCCATCTTTGTCGTCGATGATGATCAGGGAATTTTAGATTCTTTTGATGTCATGCTGGGAGACGAATATAATCTGGTTATGATTGACAATGGAACCAAAGCAATAGAACTGCTCGGCAAGGAAATCCCCCGGCTTATATTTCTGGATATTAAAATGCCTGCTCCAAACGGACTGGAGGTTCTAAAAAACATCCGCAAAAAAGCCATTTCTGCAAAGGTAGTCATCGTCACCGCTCTTGTTCAAGATAGCTTTTTTGAAACAGCCAACCGATATGGAATTTACCGCTACCTGAACAAACCGCTTGATGTGGATGAGGTGGAAGATATCGCCCGCAGGGTGCTTCATTAATCTATTTTAAAAACCGAACATAAGGGCAATATCAAATGAATACTTATTTTGCACCTGCCGAAAGAACGGCCGAAAAGGAACTCGCTGTTGAAATTGATTTTGTGAGCAAGAGCCCGGTTGTGTCCGCCCTGCTCCAATCAATCAGTGGCCTGCTGGCCGTACTGGACGACCATCGGCAAATTGTAGCTCTTAATGATTCATTTATACAGATGCTGGGCATCGAGGACCCATCGCAGGCTTTGGGGTTACGGCCGGGTGAGGCGTTACAATGCGTCCACGCCGACGAAGAACCAGGCGGATGCGGCACCACCAAGTTTTGTTCTACTTGTGGTGCCGCCATCGCAATCGTGTCAAGCCTGGGACATGATAAACCTGTTGAAAGAATCTGCGCCCTGTCAGCCAAGAGAGGTGGCAAGACAGTAGATATAGCCCTGCTGGTCAGATCTCACCCAATTACGATTAATAAGAAAAGGTTTCTTTTATTATTTCTTCAGGATATTACGCGACAACAACAAAAAGCGGCACTGGAAAGAACCTTTTTCCATGACATAAACAACATGCTATCCCTGATAGTCGGAACAAGTGAAATGCTTGTAGAAGACCATCCCTCAGAACTAGCAAAAACCATTCATCAGGCTTCTTTGCGTCTACTCAAAGAAGTTGATATTCAACAATGTTTGTCGGAAAACGAATCCTGTAGTTATCAGCCGATATGGAATGAGTTTACCACTGAACAGATTCTTAAAGAGCTTCAATTTTTTTTCGCCCGTCATCCCGTTGCGCATGGAAAACATATTGATATTTCTAAAAGTTATCCAGTTGTCTCAATCAAAACAGATCTATCTTTGCTATTGCGCGTGCTGTGCAACATGATCGTAAATGCCCTGGAAGCCACCGCTAAAAAGGGGGTCGTTAAGGTTTGGCTTGAGCATGAAGACCATTTTCTTTCTTTTTTTGTGTGGAACTCAAAGAAAATACCTCAAAAAATAACCAACAGAATTTTTCAGCGCAATTTTAGCTCAAAAGAACAAGCTGGAAGAGGGATTGGCACGTATTCGATGAAATTGTTTGGGGAAAAGATTCTAGGAGGGAAGGTGAGTTTCACAACATCACAGGAACAGGGTACGGTATTTAAATTTTCTCTTCCCTTATAAAGGATCATGTCGCTGTCATGGAAAAAGGCAGCAGGTTTTATGGAGAAAAGAAATCTTTTAACATATAGAACAACTCATAGGCGATATACAAAATGGCCGGAATGACAATTACAATGACGGCAATGATTATATTAAGGGTTATAAAAGGCTTATTTTTAATGCGCGCCTTAACTTTCGCTTCCTCAGATAGAAGCAGTTGTGAAGCTGACATAATATGAGATCCCGTTTCATTAAAGTTTTCGTTGTTTATCGCTGTCGTTGCTTGCTTTAACAGGCGATGTAACCGTTCTTTGGCGTTGGTTTTGGCATATTTAATGAATTGGGGATCATTAATACGTGAATGTAATGATGATATTTTTTTCTGCAGGCTATCATATTGTTTGTCATCTTTAGCAGCGGTACCGCCATCTTTCTCCGGCGTCTTTTCCGTTGGTTGGGTGTCAGACATTTTGGGTGCCGCACTGTCAGCCATTTCATTGATTTTTAAAAGTTTGCTGACTTTTAACAGTGTGTTTTGTTCCGGAGGGACAGCCTTTTTGGTGACAGGGATATCTATTTCCCTAAACGAATCGGCAGAATCAGACATTCTATTTTGCAGTCTTTCCACGTGGCTGAATATTGCTTTTCCCATTGCTTTACAATCAGTATATCGCTTTTCCTTATCTTTATTCAGCGATTTTGAAAGGATTTTATATGAATCATCAGCCAGGCCGGGTATCTGTTGTTTGAAATTCGGTAACGGACTTTCGCGAATTTTATATATTAAGTCCTCTATGTTTTTGCCCTTAAATGGCAATTTATTGCTAAGAAGGTTAAAAAGTGTCACTCCCAGCGACCAAACATCAGATTTCGGGCCGACATCAGAGGAATATGTCTGTTCCGGTGACATGAAAAAAGGCGTTCCCATAATCATTCCCACCACAGTTTTTTCCATGGCTTGATTTTGTCTGTTATCAAATGCTTTCGCAAGTCCAAGGTCCATGACCTTGACGTTGCCTTCCCGGGAAATCATAATGTTATCGGATTTAATATCGCGGTGGACAATGCCCCTTGCGTGCGCTTCAGCCAATCCCTCGGCCGCCTCTTTTACGATTTCAAAGGCTTGATACTCGGACAGTTTCCCCATGCGTTTAAGACGTTCATTAACAGTTTCTCCATCCACAAATTCCATGATCAGGTAGTTAATTCCGTGTTGTGCTTTAACGTCGAAAACATGGATAAGGTTCTGGTGAATGATTCCGGCAGCAGTTTGTGCTTCGCGAATAAAGCGGTTGGTAAAAGTTGCCCGAGCGTCTGATTCAACTTGCGCTGGTAGCATCATAATTTTAACCGCAACGTCTATATTTAGCCGCAGATGTCGGCCCTTATATATGGCGCCCATATTGCCCTCTTTGAGTTTGGCATATATCAAGACCGGTTCGAGAACTTTATAGTTATCAAAGATGGGGACGTCGGCTAACAAGGGATCCTGAACAAGTGTGTAATTTTTTTTCATGTTCACCAGGGATGTTGCGGTTAACAGTGATTATTTTATACTGGTTTGCATATGCATGAGATAGATATAAATTATTATCGGCTTATGGTGTTTGAAACTTGAGAGTTGAAGGCGGTATCGATTAAAAAGTTTAATTTTTCATATTTTCTCATAAAATAATGAATAAATCAAACAGTTTCGGTGAGAAACCATATAAAGTCGCTGAAGAACAAAGACTTTTAGTTAAAGGCAATCGAACAAAATTAAAGATAAACAGGACCGTGGTTAGACAGTCATTCTTGTTGTAAAAGGATTACCGTAATGCAATCGTTTTTACGGGCAAATGCACTGAGAGCAAAACCATCTTTTTATACCATAGGGCTTTCTTAATAAGATGGTTAATAGTTTAATCAGTTTTAAATCTATGTTTTGGAAAACTACCCGGTAACATGTGATCCGCCTTCGACAAGGTTGGATATTTTATCACCTATATTGACAGCGTAGAATAGCATATTTGTTTGACAAGCCCTTAAGATAGTGTTAGAAATTGGTATCAATGCGCTGGGGGAGCCGGTGAAAACCGGCTGAGAGGAGACTTTTAGTTTCGACCCCTGGAACCTGATCCGGATAATGCCGGCGAAGGAAAGTCGATAAATTCATGACCCTTTTTATCCCACCTCCGCCGTTTTCAAAGCATATCCTTTATATGGTATTTCCAAATCACCTGAATGCGGCCTTTTAACATGCTATCGATTAAAAATTTAAGCAAAAGATTTAACAGCCTTTCCATATTGGAAGATTTCAATTTGACTGTTCCAAAGAATGGATTCACCGTGCTTATCGGCCCATCAGGTTGCGGCAAGAGTACCCTGTTTGATTTACTAACCGGTGTCGTGGAAATAGATAGCGGTGATATCTTCTGGTTTGGTGAGAGGGTGCCTCATCTGAGGGAAACTGCCGCATATATGCAGCAAAAGGATTTGCTTTTGCCATGGTTTTCCCTGATGGATAACGCCCTGTTGCCGGCACGAATTGCGGATATGGATATTGAACAATCGAGAAATAAGGCTCTGGCGCTCTTCGAGCGGCTGGGCATCGGCGGGTTTGAAGACTATATGCCGGGAGAAATATCAGGGGGAATGCGTCAGCGGGGTGCGCTTGTTCGTACGCTTATGTTTGAGCGCGATCTTGTTTTGTTGGATGAGCCTCTTTCAGCTCTGGATGCCATTACCAGGAGAAGTCTCCAATCATTGCTTTTAATGCTCCAGAAGGATTTTAACAAGAGTATTCTGATGAATACCCATGATATTGAAGAAGCGTTATTGCTGGCTGATGAACTGCTGGTGCTTACCTCACCACCCATGCGTATCCGTGAGCAATTTACCTTTGAAGATGAAAAACCGCGGAGTGTCAGCGACCACCGGTTGATTGAAATAAAAGAATACGTTCTCAGCCGGTTACAAAAAGATATGAAAAATGAACCGATCTAGTTTGATTGCATCTTCAGTTGCTTTAGTGATCCTTGCCGTATGGGAATTGTTGTGCCGGAGTTTAAATATACCGGACTTTATTTTACCTGCCCCGGTAAACATCTTGAAAATTGCAATTTTTCGGGCACCGCTTCTTTTACCCCATGCAGGAGTGACAGCGCTCGAAATTCTGGCGGGAATACTGATTTCTCTGGCTGTGGCGGTTCCTCTTTCCATGGTCATGTTTGCATATCCCTCAATAGAAAAGGCGATTGCTCCTTTTCTGGTTGCGTCCCAGGCAATTCCTGTTTTTGCGGTGGCCCCCCTTCTGGTGGTGTGGCTCGGATACGGCATTGCGAGCAAGGTTTTTATGGCTGCGGTGATTATCTTCTTTCCCATTACCGTTAACCTGCTGGAAGGTTTTAAAAGCTGTGATTCGGAGTATCGGGTACTTTTTCAGCTGATGGGGGCACGATTTTTAAAAACCATGCGCCTGCTTTACTGGCCATGGGCCCTGCCCCATTTCTTTGCCGGGCTCAGGGTGGGGGTTTCGGTGGCAACCATCGGTGCAGTGATCGGTGAATGGGTAGGCGCGCAGAAGGGGCTCGGGTATCTGATGATACAGGCGAATGCAAGGTTAAAAGTGGATATGGTCTTTGCCGCAATTCTGTGGCTGTCTGTGATGGGAATGATGCTGTGGATACTTGTCGGCTTTCTGGAAAAAAGGGTTATCAAATGGAAATAATTAGATACCGCCTGAACGAAAACTCCTGTTTTCGGTCATGCACTATCTTGTACCGCAGATTATAGTAGCTGTACACGGCTTGAAACTTGAAATTGGAAAGTAGAAATTTGGGATAGCAGAACCGAGTTTAGAGATGGATGAATACAAACCGGCATAGGCGTTATCAGATATGTTCTGGCACGATTTTTTTAAATATAACAAAAGTTAAAAACTCGGTCCAAAATTGACAATGTTCATCAACGGCAAAAAACATATAGACTGAATTTCCAATTTCAATTTTCTAATTTCAACGTTCTATGAACATTTATCTATTTTGATTATAATTTTTTAAGTTAAGGAGAATAATATAATGAAAAAAGGATGTTTCGTTTCAGTTGTGGTACTTTTTTTATCCCTCTGGGCATTTTCCGCTGTTGCTGCTGAAAAACTCACGGTTATGCTCGACTGGTTTCCCAATGTGGATCATCTTCCGATTTATGTGGCCAGGCAGCAGGGATATTTTTCCGAAAAAGGACTGGAAATCAAAATACTGAGCCCTTCAGACACTTCAGATGCGCTCAAGCTTGCCGCTTCCGGCAGTGTGGATATTGCTGTTTCCTACCAGCCTCAGACCATTATTGCCGCTTCAGAAGGGATAAATATCACTGTCGTTGGTCGCCTGATCGAACACCCTTTGACCACCTTGCTTTTTTTAAAAGGAAAAGGGATAAACAAACCTTCGGATCTGGAAGGCAAAAAGATAGGCTACACGGTTCCGGGTTTAATGGATGTTCTGCTTAAGGCGTTTGCCCGAATCAACGGCATTAAAAACTACACCCCCATAAATGTCGGGTTTACCATAGTACAGTCCTTGGCAGCAGGAAAAGTCGACGCGATTATGGGGCCGTTTAAAACCTATGAAACTGTTGCAATGCGGCACAGGGGATATCAAGCCGGCTATTTTGAGCTGGAACAGTGGGGCATACCGGATTACGATGAACTGATTTTCGTATGCGGCGCAACCGCCTTGAAAGAAAAAGAAAGGGCGATAAAAATATTTTCCACCGCAGTTAACAGGGGTATTGCGTATTCCCGGGCAAATCCTGAAAAAGCGCTTGAGCAATATTTCAAAGCGGTTCCTGAAGCCGACCGAAGGACCGAAACCGAAGCATTTAAACTGACATTGCCGTATTTTTGTTACAGTCAGCAACACGATGTAAGGCGTTGGCAACGATTTGCCGATTTTGCACATAAATACGGTCTGGTGGATCGGCCGGTGGATGTAAAATCAGTGATTAAAGTGTGGGAGAAATGATGCTTTAGCTTTTCTGATCTAACAAATAGTTCAGGGTTCAGGGAGTTTTTCCCAAAGGGCCATTTTGGTAAACTAGTAGCTCTTTAATGATTGTCAGCGGTTCGTCCGGGGAATAGCCCACTCGCCCCGCGTAAGTCTTAACAATATTATCGGGGGACTGACGTGCGGTAGCTATCTCGCTGAGATTAGATTTGAACCAGCCCCAATAGAAAGATTCCCACGGCGGCAGTGATCGTTTCTGCCTGTATGGGCTTAATGCAAAGGATAGGGGGCGGCTTCGAGACATTGTAATCATTTGTTAAGACTTACGCGGGGCGAGTGGGCTATTCCCCGGACGAACAGATTAGAGATTGAAAGACTCCCCGACCCCTCAACTATTTGATTTTCAACTAAAAAGATCTACCCACGATTGGAATCGCAGAACCTTGTCGCGGCCGTATTTTTCAAGACGCTTTAAGATTTTTTCAACCGGTTTTTCTGTTGCTTTTAACTGGCCGTTTTTAGAAAAAAACTTGTCGGCATAACAGATAATCTGTTCTTCTATGGAAACAGGGCACATGTCGCGCTGGGGAAGAGGAAGATGATGAGATATGATTTCTTCTTTGGTAATGCCGAGACCCACGTGTCGTTCACATACCAGGGCATGTTTCGGCAATCGGTTTTTTTCCAGAAGTTCACGGCCCAGATATCCGTGGCAAACATAAGGGTGTTTACCAAAGCAGCCTTTTTTCGGCCAGGCAGTCAGAAAAACACCGATATCATGGAGCATGGCCGCTTCTTTGATAAAATCCCTGTCACACTTGAGGTGAGGTACTTTGTCTGCGGCGTCAAGAGCTTTTTTTGCAACCTGTCGGCCATGATTCACCATGATATCAAACAGCTTTGATCCCGGAGTATAATACTTACTTATAATTTCAATTGGGTCCATGGTTTACGTGTAACCATTCACACTTATTCGGTAAAAAAGGTTGTACAACCTGCCTTCTGTAAACAACCTTGACTATGCTTTTCTCACCAGAAGCGCTTTCTTGATAAAAGGGTCAAGCCCGCCATCGAGGACCTCATTCACGTTCCCTGTCTCGAGGTTTGTCCGGTGATCCTTTACCATCTGATAGGGGTGCATCACATAGGACCGGATCTGGCTTCCCCAGGCGATGTCATCTTTGCTGTTATGTATTTCCTTAAACTTATCATCCTGTTTCTGCTTTTGTTGCTGGTAAAGTCGGGCTTTAAGTACCTTCATTGCCATTTCTTTGTTCCTGTACTGTGATTTTTCCTGCTGGCACTGCACCACAATGCCGGAAGGCATGTGTGTAATTCGGACCGCGCTACTGGTCTTGTTTACATGCTGACCACCGGCTCCGCTTGCCCTGTAGACATCAATACGCAAGTCCGTATCGTCAATCTCTATCTTAATTTCTTTATCCAGCTCCGGATAAACAAAAACAGAGGCAAAGGAGGTGTGACGTTTGCCGCTGGCGTTAAATGGCGAAATACGAACCAGTCGGTGGACACCGGTTTCCGTTTTTAAGTAACCGTACGGATATTCTCCGCTGGCGGTGAAAGTCACGCTTTTGATACCGGCTTCATCACCCGGTTGAAAATCGACCATATTGACTTTAAAGCCTTTTCGCTCCACCCATCTGACATACATTCTAAAGAGCATTTCGGCCCAGTCCTGTGCTTCGGTTCCTCCCGCACCGGCATTTATGGAAACGATGGCATTGTTTTGGTCATCTTTGCCGTTAAGCATGAGATCGAGGGAAAGCTTATTTATTCTTTCATCAATTTCTTCAAGCTTTGCACTGACTTCTTTTCGAGCTTCCTCATCCGACTCTTCCAGTGCCATTTCCAGAAGGAGTTCATTTTCTTCCATATCGTTGGAAAGCGATTTAAAGCTTTCTATTCTTGCGGAAAGGGATGTTCTTTCCTTCAAGATGGCCGTTGTTTCATCCGGGTTGTCCCAAAATCCGTCTTTGCTGATCTGATGTTCAATTTCAGCAAGCCTTTTTTCTTTGCCCCCTATGTCAAAGATAACCTCTTAACTGTTCCAATCGATCGTAAAATTCCTTTATGGTCTGCTTAAGTTCGCTGGACATGGTTATTTTCTCCTGTTGTTTTATTTCTTCCCTGCATTTCGCATAAGGTTTGCCAGTATAACCAGAAGCAGCAGCCCCATGCAGCAGATGGCAAACCAATCTCCAAAGCGGGTATAAAAAGATGTTTCGGTTATCAAGGGAACTGAGTCTGTCCTGACCGCGTCCTGAAACAGTTCGGTCGAATCAGTTACCCTGCCCACCGGGTCGATAAACCCGCTTATGCCTGTATTGGCACTCCTGACAAGGGCTCTTCTGTTTTCCACAGCCCTGAAGACGGCTTTGGAAAAATGCTGATACGGAGCGCCGGTTCTGCCATACCACGCATCATTGGTGATATTTACCAATAATGCCGCCCGATTTTTTGCCATGGCCCGGGAAAGATCCGGAAAAATAATTTCATAACAGATCAGAAAACCGAGTTTGTGTGTGTTCCACTGCAGGGTGTCTCCCTTTTTTCCGGGCCGAAAGTCCCCGACATGCTCCACTATTTTTCCCAGAAACGGAAGCCATCTCTTCAACGGGACGTATTCTCCGAATGGCACCAGATGGGCTTTGTCATATCTGCCATACACGTGACCGGCAGAACTGATCAGATAAGCGCTGTTGTAGTATTCTACCTTATGATTCCGGCGATCATAACACGGACTGCCGATGACAAAGTCTGCTGGGATATCGGCAATTCCCTTTATGATCATCTGAGAAAGCTTTGTGTCTTTTAAAAAATAAAAAGGAGCGGCTGTTTCCGGCCACACCACCAGGTCCGTCTTTTGTCCTTTCGCCGCATGAGATAAATCGATATATTTTTTTATGGTTGCCAGCTGAAATGCCTGATCCCATTTTTCTGACTGTTTTATATTTCCCTGTACAATGGTAACACGCTTTGAGGAAGAGTTCGCCACCAGTCGGTCAATCGATTCGATACGCAGTGCGCCATAGGACCAGACAATAATAAAAATAAATAAAAATAGAGATATAGAAAATAAAGCAAGCTTTATGGTAATTTTTGTATCCTGCCATTTAAGCCCGCTCAAAAATAAAAATCCGATGAAAATGGCCGCATTGGACAGCACAACCAAAAAAGAAACACCATATACTCCAAATATATCGGAAATCTGGAGGATATGCAACTGGTTAAATTGGGAATAGCCGATCAGTTCCCAGGGGAAACCGGATAAAAAAAATGAACGGATATACTCCAGTCCAACCCAAAAAACAGGGAGCATTAAAAATAAAACCGAAGGTTTTACCAGCAGTCGAGAAATGGTTGCTGAGAATACAGCAAAATAGAGTGCAAGATAGGCGGAAAACAGAATGAGAACCATTACAGATAGATGCCAGGGGAGGTGACCATATGTTCTCATCGTATGTATGAGCCAGTATATCAGGGTAAAATAGTGGGTAAGTCCGGTGCAAAAACCAAGCAAGAAACTTTTTTTCCAAGACAGGTCTCTTAAGGATATGAACAGCGGAACAAAGGCAAACCAGGCCAGCCAGCTAAAATTGACATTGGGAAAAGATCCTGTCAGTAACAGGCCGCTGGATATACTTAAGGCTAATTTTATTTTGTCAGATTCTGGTGTTTTCAATTTCGGTCACAGGTTGTATTGGTGAAATGTCGTATACATGCATTCATAAAATACTATTCATTTTTTGCTGACGATTCATGTTGTTCTGCCAAGGATTTTTGGTATGCCTTCCAGCCTGGACACCACGTGGTGTGCCACTGCCAGAGCCTGGCGATTATTGAACCGGGCTTCTTTTCAGCATATTTATGTAATTTACAGACCTCGCAACGAGACTTCATTTTTTTACCTCCTTAAAAATATGTTCGGCCATTTGCAAATACGAAAAGCATTGGCGGTGCACAATTAGGGCTAAACCGGCTGATTGAAAAGACGTATGAGTAAGCGTTAAAAAAAGAGAGCGCTTAAATAGGATTTTCGGCGAGTCGGATAATACCGGTGGAAACTGACTTTTTTGTTATCGCTTACTTATGCCAGAGTTTCAGTCGTTTAGCAACCCAATTGCCAACTGCCTCGAATTTTCCTTACAATCAGTTTGTAAATTTATACTCATAGATTTTGGCGGGCTTGATTTATTACAGCCCCATATCCAAAAATATGTTATGGTGGTTTTTTTTTCATCAGGCGATGCATTTTACCGGGGAACTTCTTGTTAAAAAACGTTTCCAGCTTTTGAGAACAGTTTGCAACCTTTGATATATCTACTCCGGTCTCAATGTTTAACGATTTCATCAGCCAGGCCGTATCTTCCGTGGCGATATTTCCTGCGGCTCCGGGCACAAAAGGACATCCCCCCATGCCCGCCAGAGCGGTATCAAAACGGGCAACCCCACATTCCATTGCAGCCATCACATTCACCAGTCCCAATCCACGGGTATCGTGAAGATGCAACACAACGGGTATTTTATCGACCTCGGGCAGCAATTTTTTAATAAGGCCTTTAATTGAAAATGGATTTGCCATACCGGTGGTATCGGAGATGGCAAGGGTGTGAATTCCCGTTTCCAGGAAATCCCTGGCAATTTTAACCACATGTTCTTCAGAAATCTTGCCTTCATAAGCGCAGCCGAATGCACACTGAATACCTGCGCGTATCTTCATCTTGTATTTTTGTGCAAGCCGAATCATGTCTTTTCCCTTTTCCAGGGCAGTTTCAAATGGCATGCCGGCATTTTTCCGGCTGTGGGTGTCGCTGGCAGATATTGAAATTTCTATATGCTGCAAACCGGAAAGCTGAGCGCGTTCAATTCCTTTCTCGTTTAGCACCAGCGCCCAGTAGCGCACGTCTTTTATGCTGGGAAGGCTCTTTAATAAATCTTCGGCATCTGCCAGCTGAGGGACCACTTGTGGATGAACAAAAGAGGTCACCTGGATATCTTTGAAACCGGCATCCACGAGACCGGAAATGATTTCATCCTTGAGATGGGTGGGAACTATTTTTTTTTCAAACTGGAAACCGTCTCTTGGCCCCACTTCAATCAGTGTTATTTTGTCCGGAAGATTTAAAATCATTAGAAAATGTCCGCATAATAATCTTTTTCAGATTTCGGCTTTTATTGATATACAACTGGGTTAAGATTTTATCAACTCTCAACTTTGATGATGTCGTAAAAAGCTCAAATAAGACACTTTGTGGCACTGTAAACTATAACAAATTATCAATCATATCGAAAGGCTATGATTTGGTTGTTTGAATATTGCTTGAACATCGAGTGATAAAATCGTTGAACCTATGCTGAGGAATCGAGGTGCTCTACCCGTCATAAATTGGCAGAATGTCTTATTCAAAATTCAGCGTTGAAGGTTCGATGTTGGACGTTCATCGCTTTTTAACAGTTCAACACATTCGATTGTTTTGCAAAAAGTCCTTGACCATTTCAACCCGCTGCCTGTAATCAAATCTCACTTATGGAAAAACATGCCCCCTTGAGAATTTGCCTGTTAAGTTACAGAAGCAATCCTCACAGCGGGGGTCAGGGCGTCTATGTTAAAAATCTCAGCAGAGCGCTGAAAGACCTGGGCCATTTGGTTGAAGTGATTTCCGGCCCTCCTGACCCGCAGCTTGACAAGGACATTCCTGTCTTCAGATTGCCATGTCTCGATCTTTACGACCCAAAAGACCCCTTCAGGACCCCCACCTTAAAGGAGCTTTCCAATCCCATAAATCTCATCGAATGGATTGGGGTTTCCACCATGGGGTTTCCTGAGCCGTTTACCTTTGGGCTCAGGGCATATCTTTTTTTAAGAAATAAATATCATCAATACCATATCATCCATGATAACCAGAGCCTTTCTTATGGAGTATGGGCAATCAGCAAATTGGTTCCCACCATTGCCACCATTCATCACCCCATCACCGTCGATCGAAATATTGAGATTAAAGCCGCTTCATCGTTGTGGAATAAATTGAAACAGATGCGATGGTATTCGTTTATCGGAATGCAAAAACAGGTGGCCGGTCGACTGTCGCGAATCATCACGGTATCCAAATCGGCAAAAGTGGATATCAGCAACAATTTTAAAATCCTTCCGACCAGATTCAATATTGTTCCCAATGGCATTGATACCAACCTTTTTTTCCCCATGCCGGGGGTGACCAGGGGAAAAAACCGCATCATTGTCACCAACAGTGCGGATACACCCTTAAAAGGGCTTAGCTACCTTATGCGGGCGGTGGCTGAAATAGCAAAAAATCGTAAAGTCAGGCTGGTTGTGATCGGAACTCCCAAAAAAAGAAGCGGCATAGTAAAACTGATTAGAGAGCTTAATATCGGAAGTTCAGTGACATTTACCGGCCGAATCGATCATCAGAGCTTTGTGGAACAATATGCCAAGGCCGCTCTGGCAGTGGTGCCTTCCGTTTATGAAGGGTTTGGCCTTCCTGCGGGTGAAGCCATGGCATGCGCCGTTCCGGTGATCAGCACAACCGGTGGTGCGTTGCCTGAAGTAGTGGGTGATGCAGGAATCGTGGTTCCTCCTGCCGACGCTGACGCACTTGCCAAAGCCATCATAAAAATCCTGGATAACCCTGACATGGCTCAGCATATGGCCGCAGCCGGCTATAGAAGGGTGCAGCAACATTTTACCTGGAAAAGGGCGGCTGAGAAAACGGTGGAAGCATACCAGGAGGCGATCAATGATTACCGTAGATTTTAGCAGGCTTTCCATCAAGCCTGGCTTTCGCATCCTCGATATAGGTTGCGGGTCAGGCCGGCATATCTGTGCCGCATACCGGTTCAAGGATATCGTCGCTGTGGGTGCCGATCTTAACTTCAGTGACCTTTGCGAGGCAAAAGAAAGGTTGAAAACTCACCACCAGCTGGGAGAACACGGCGGGGGCGTATGGAGCCTTTCAGCTGCGGATGTAAGAAGGCTTCCGTTTAAGGATAATTATTTTGATCTGGTGATCTGTTCTGAGGTGATGGAGCATATCCCGGAGCATGAAGCCGCTGCAAGCGAGGTCATCCGGGTATTAAAACCCGGTTTTAATCTTGTGATCAGCGTTCCCAGATACTGGCCCGAGCGCATATGCTGGTTTCTTTCCGATGAATATCATCAGGTAAACCAGGGGCATGTCCGTATATACAAAAAAAAAGACCTTGTAATCCTGTTTGAAAACTTCGGCGTTAAAAAATGGGCCGGCCATTTTGCCCACAGCCTCCATACACCTTACTGGTGGCTGAAATGCCTGGTCGGCCCGACCCGGAAGGATTGCCTGCCGGTGAATCTATATCACCGGTTTTTGACCTGGGATATCATGAAAAAACCCCGGATTACTCGATTTGCCGATTACCTGCTCAACCCGATACTGGGGAAAAGTGTGGTGCTATATTTTAAAAAGACTTTTGAGCCAATTTCAAAACGTCTCAATATGCCCAACCTTTGAGTCAGACTCGGATCCCCTATCATCAGACCGCGGCCCTGGATTTTCATGACAGTACGTTAACCGCTTCTCTCATCAACTTGCCGATAGCCATCTTTTGAGGACACCTTTTCTCTGCCAAGGAATAGTCTATATTTTCCATTTGGAGCCGGACATTTTCCGGAATTGTTTTAAATTGAGCAGTGGCGTAATCGAATTCACCATAGCTGCGGAAATACATGAGATACCGCATCACATCACCGATGGGCACATTCATTGCAACATTGGATTCACAAATCTGGGTACAACCGGCGCAATAGTCTGAATGCGTTTCCCCAGCATAGCGGTGTAATAAATCAGTGTCTTTTACAGAGAGGTCGGTCCTGTTCAATGCAGCGGCTACATTGGCCTTAAGAATTGTCATGTTCGGCATCTGAGAACATATGCTGGAAATATTCGGATTTTGCCAAACGGCCATTAATTTGGCTTGGGCATCGGTAAATCCTTTTTGCAAAAATCGACCGGCCATTTTGAGTTCGGTAGCTGTATTTGTTTTAACCGATCCTCCGCCCTGTGTTTTCATGGCGGTTAATCCGATGCCCGCTTTTACACAGGCCTTTACCGCTCGCTTCATGCGGTCGGTATGCATCAAACGAAAATTGTAAGTCATCATAATGCCGTCGATCCAGCCAAGCTTGGCAGCCTCCAGCATGCAGGTTTCCATATTGCGGTGGGTACTGAAGCCGAAAAAACGGATTTTTCCCTCCGCCTTGGCCTTTTCCGCCCAGATTTTGGTGCGTTCATCCAATTCACCAATATCGCTGATTCCATGAACAAAATAAAGATCAATATAGTTGGTATTCATTCTTTTAATGGATCGATCAAGGAGCCGGGTCATGCCTCTGGGATTCCGGGCATCGGATTTGGTCACCAGAAAAATCGTATTGCGATCTTCGGGATATTTTTTAAAATATTTTCCAATGCCCGTTTCGCTGCCGCGCTGATAGCAATCTGCTGTATCCCAGTAGGTTACCCCCCAACGCACGGCCTGTTTCATCATTATCTGGTTAGAAGCGATGTCGAACATTCCGCCCAGTGAAAGTATTGAAATTTTTGCTCCGGTTTTGCCGAAGGACCGGACAGGGACCTTTTTATGGGTTTCGGTTGCGTTTGCAATTTGACCGACCGGTACCATGACCGCTCCCAATCCAGCACTACCGGTAGCCTTTAAGAAATCCCTGCGAGACCATCTTCCATCATGTGGGTTCATTTTATATCCTCCGATATTTTCTATTTTTTTTAACATTTCACTTTAATCCTTGAATCTTTTTAGGCTCAACAATTCTTTGGGAAAAGATTGTAGAATAATAAATGGCTAATGGCTGAATTAAAGTTGTGTTTTCATGAAAATACATCTATCGCTTCTTTCATCAACTTGCCGATAGCCATATTTTGAGGGCACCTTTTCTCTGCCAAGGAATAATCCATATGGGTGATTTCCTTGCGGACATTCACAGGTATTTTTTGAAATCTTGTTTTTGCCCGCTGATGGTTTCCATAGCTGCGGGCATACATGAGACAGCGCATCACGTCACTGACCGGGACATCACCTTGAATAGAAGGTTCACAGATGTCGGCGCAGCCGGCACAATACTGTGAACGCGTTTCTTGTGCATATTGTCGAAGAAGCCCCATATCCCAAAGGGAAAGTTTTGTTTTATCCACTGCAGCGGCAACGTTTGACATCAAAATGGTCATATTGGGCATTTCCGAGCATATGCTGCTGATATAAGGATTGTCCCAGACGGCTTTAAGTTTGGCCTGGGCACAGGCCTCCACCGCTCGTTTCATTTCATCGGTGTGCATCATTCGATAATTATAACTCATCATAATGCCGTCAATCCAGCCCAGTTTGGAAGCATGTAACATGCACGCTTCCATGTTTCTGTGAGTACTGAAACCAAAAAACCGGATTTTGCCCTGGGCTTTCTTTTTGTCAGCCCATACCTTGGTTTTATCATCCAGATCACTGATGTGACTCACCGAATGTATAAAAAAAAGGTCAATATAATCGGTTTTCATGCGTTCAAGAGATAGGTCAAGGTCCTGGCTCATTCCTTTAAGGGTCCATGCGTGGGATTTGGTTACCAAAAATATCCGTTTCCGGCTTTCCGGGTATTTTTGCAGATATTTGCCGATACCCTTCTCGCTCTTGCCACCCATGTAAGAATTGGCCGTATCCCAATAGGTGACCCCCCATTTGAAGGCCTGTCTGAGCACCAACAGACTCATGGATGTGTCCAGGCTCCCTCCATAAGACAGTATAGAAACATCTGCTCCAGTTTTTCCGAACGGACGAGTTGGTATTGTTTTTGGCCCTTTGGAAGCTCCTGCAAAAGGGGGGATAGCTGCAAAGATTGAACCCAAACCCGCTGCACCGGCAGCTTTCAAAAAATTTCGTCGGGTGTGGCTGTGTTTTATTGCTGACATACAAAACTCTCCATTTTTAAGCTAGACGCTAATATTTAGGCTGTTGAAAGAAAATTACCCCCAAAATATCATGACTGTTTAACAAGCAATACGTGTTCGGGATTTCTCGATTCATTGTCTGCCGTTACCCGGATCGCACGCTTTCCCGGAACCGGGCACTCGTGTTCGCAGATGCCGCAACCGATGCAGTGTTTGGGATCGACATAGGGTTGCTGAAGCCGTATCTGAATTTCAAGGCGACTTCCCGGTGGCGGTGGTGATTCAAAGGGCAATCCGTCGGCAACTCTCAAGCCCCTTTCCCAGGTGCTGACGATTCTCCGCCGACGAGGACTCGAGGACGATGGAACCACCGCAAAATAATCACCCGTAGCAAATTGATTCATGCTGGACACGGTGCCTTGAAACTCGATATAATATGCATCGGCCTTTGCGACAGTTAGCCTGGAACCCTTATCAACCGTGTTGAAAACTTCGCGGGTTCGAATGGCCTTGGGACTCACCGGGCAATTCTCCTGGCACACAATACAGGGCCTGTCCATTGCCCAGGGCAGACAACGACCCCGGTCGACAAAGGCGGTTCCAATTTTAATTGGTCCCTGTTCGGCATAGCTGTTTTTTCCCAGTCTTTCATCAAGGCTGATGGGCCGTATCGCTGCTGTGGGGCAAAGATTCCCACAGGCAATACAATTAAACTGACAACCGCTGGTTCCGATACGGAAATTGAGAACCGGGGCCCACAAACCTTCAAGACCGCCCTGCACACCCGCCGGCTGGATCACATTGGTCGGGCAAATGCGCATGCACTGGCCGCACTTGATGCAGCGGGATAGGAACTCTTTTTCCGGTAGGGCACCGGGAGGACGCACCAAACCCGGGTTCCAATTTCCAGCAAGATGGCCGCTCACCCGCAGCATGGGAATGGCTGCAGCTCCGGAAACTGCCGAGACCAAAAATTGCCTGCGAGACAGATCCGGTGCGAGAATTTCACCCGAAGCGGAAGGAACGATCTGATACGTCATTAAATGGTTGCGGCACTCGTTCAAACAGTTCATGCACAGGACGCATTCGCTGATTCGAATTTGCGAGGTTGGTGAGCACGCCCCTTCACAATTCTTTTCACAGAGTTGACAATCGGCACATTCATTTTTTGTTTTACCCATTCGCCAGAGGGTGACACGACTCAATATACCGAGCATTGCCCCCGTCGGACATATGAAACGGCAAAAAAAGCGCGGTACCACTATATTTAGCAATACCGCTGACAAGAATATACCTGCAATCAGCCAGGTACCGGTGTAGGCACGTGGACGGGTTGAAATGGATATAGAAGTGTGATCCACAAGTGGCAGGAGAATCAGGTTGATGGAGCGGTACACCAACGGAATTGGATCCAGCAGTCCGATTTGAAGCGCGGCCTGCGAAGTTTGATAGCCGTTATAGAGGGCGCTTAACAACAGCCAGACCGCAAGGATGATCAAAAATACAAGGGCCATTTTTTTTGCATTCGCTCGAGTTTGGCGCATGGCATTGAAGATCATCCAGGTCAATATGGCCAATAACAGGATCCCGAAAAGCAACCGGTTGGTTTCGGGTAAAAGAATGAGATCAACTGCCAATTCAAGGGCCGAAACCGTCAAAAGAAAAATCAGAATCCAATATTTGATCGATTGTCCGGGATGGTATCGATTGAGTTTTATTTTTTCGGGAATCGGTCTGTTGCGTTTGGCCAGAAAACCAACAAACTGGTGAATGGAACCAAACGGGCATATCCAGCCGCAAAAAAATCTTCCCAGAATGATGGTAAACACGATCGTTACCAGTCCCCATAATAGGCCGGCATATACCGTTTTGGTGCTCAACAGGGTCGCCAATCCCACCAACGGATCCAGCTGAATCAACCAGTTTACCGGCCAGCCGCGCAACTGCCACCATTGGTCCCCAAGGGTAGTGACCACACAAAACCATAAAAGCAGCATAAAAAAGAATCCCTGACAGATTCGTCGGGTGGTTACAATATTCATGATTTTTTTTAATGGTGCGCCAAAGAAGTTTTTTAAATGGATGCCATTGCAGGATTCAATTTGTGATAATCTGCGATTCCAATTCCAGCGGCTTCCGCTTTTTTAATGAACGGAAGGTCGTCCAAGGATCTTCCGAGTAAGGATGCACCAATTGCATCGGCAGCGACCTGATCCGTACTGACGATCATCGTATTGGTATTTTTAAGGTCTGAAAGAGAACCTCCGGTGGGACCGTTGGTCATCATACTCGTGGTCGCGTCCAATATCACCACAGACGGCTTGACCATCATGGCCAGCTCCATGATAATGTTGTGTATATCCTGGTGAAAGATATTCCGCCGTCCCCCCAGAAGTCCATACCAGTTTTTCATGACCATGGATGCACCGCTTCGATGGTGATCTTTAAGCGGCGCCATACCGATCACTTTGGTGATGTTCACAAAGGGTTTGTAAAGAACCGGCCAATTGCGGATCAATTTTGCATCTTTAACCGTTACCGGGCTGAACAATTCATCGCGCGGCAATAACACCCGGGCACCGGCACTTCGGGCGGCGTCGGCAATGCCTGTCAGGCCAAAACAGCTGACAGGATCATTAATGGGGTTATCCGTTACCACCACGGATGCAGCGCCGGCCCGAAAACAAAGCCGAGTCATTTCGCTAATAATCGCAGGATTCGTCGTGGCCGACAGCATGGCCGGAGTTGCAAAGGCCGCATTGACTTTGAGCAGCACCCGATCTCCTTTTTTTATAAAGGTTTCAATTCCACCCAGAGATTTTACAGCCATCCGTAGTGTGGCAACTCTGTCCTCTCCGCGGACAATACTCATTTTTTGTCCCACAGCAGAAATAGAAAAATCCGGCAGGATCAGTTGTGATTGATCCTTTTTACGAGAGGGACCCCGGGAGTCATGAAACCAGAAACCCGCGGCACAGGCAGCAGTTATGGAAATCCCTGCTTTGGTTAATCGACCCAGAAACTCGCGCCGGTTCAATCCGTTTATGTCCGGATTGAGGTTCATCGCCCATCCCCCCTTATTCGATGATATAAACGCGTAGCCAGCATTTTCGCCTGTTCAATGGTTGCCGCTTCCCGAATACCTGCCAAATAGGAACCATTAGAAAAAACTATTTCATAGGTGTCCAAAATTTCGATCAATCGCGCATCCTTTATCGATAGCTGGGCTTTTATCTTTTGTCCCCCATAGGCCAATAAAAAAGAGGCATATGCCGAAGTCAATTCTTTTGCCTCCACCGGTGTGTTGCGAAGAGAAAGATAGGCCACAAGCCTGTGGTTATTGAGCTCATATTCGGCTGTGTAAATTTTATCGAATCCATCATAACCAAAAGCATCCGAAGAGATTAGGGTCACACTGTTCTTAACCAAATTATTTTCGGGGAATAAATCCGTCTCATTGACAGTGGCTGCTTCCACAGGCGTGTTACGCATGAATGTTTCGGCCATCAATTTTATAGACCGGGGCAACTGTCCGGATATTTTGGAGGCGATGATTTCGATATAATAATGGCCATGAACAAGAAAAAGAGCATTGAGTGTCCGGTAGGCATATGGTGTCAAATCGAGCGACTCTGCATCTTGCCGGCGTTGGGCGCTAAAAACCGAAAAAGCATTCTGGCCGGTGTCCATGTCATAAACAAAGGCTTCCATCCACAGGTCGGCGGTACGGTCATCCTTAAAGCGCTGACTAACCAAACGGGTAAAACCGGCGGATAGGTACAATTCTGCTTTACCGTTTATTTTATCTGAAAGATTATGGACATCAAATGTCTCTATTGATGTCAAGGGGTGGATGCCTTCTGGCAGGGGGACAAAGGATGCATGCGGAAACAATTGAGAGGATGTTTTGTCTTTGTTTGGCTCGGGTAAAAGCGCATTTTTTTGCAATACCCCGGGGTTGAATTGCGATTGAGTCATCAATATGCCGACCCCGATAAGCACGAGAATGGATAAAATAACCATACTAAAAAACGTTTGCTGCCGACTGTGTTTTTTATTCTCCCGAATCACTGAATCCTCAAACTTTGACTATAATTTTTACAAATACACCTAATGAAGCAATGGGGCGTTAGAATAGCATAAGATCCGGCTGCCAGTGAGAGAAGTCTTTCTGGGATATCAATAAAGGGTGTATGACTAAAATCTGATTGATAGCTTAGCATAATGCGAAAACCCACCAAGTGTCAATTGGCAAATGGATTTTAGGCCTTTTACTAGAAAGTTTTATGACAGCCTTCGTTGAACTTCTGAGTACATTCCAGTCAAAAGAGATGACAGGTAGATGCTGTGTGTCAATAATCATGTGGCAAAAGGTTGTTATATGGTATTGCATGCGGGATATAAATCCATGGAGCCCTTGTTTCATGTACCCGAGGCATTCTTCAGGCGCAAGAATCGTTATTAAATCTTGCCTCTCAAATATCGCTGTCGTTTTGATTCGGGAAATTTTTCAATGGCATAGCGCAACATGGTCCGCGGCATGGTTTTATAATGGTTTTTTAAAAAATTTTCTTCCACGCTCATATCTCGTTTTCCCACTTCGCGAAGCATCCAGCCAACCGCTTTATGGATGAGATCTTCTATATCTGATAATAATATTTTTCCAATCTTCAATGTATCAGAAAACTGGTTGCGCTTGATAAAGAAAAACGTGGATATAATCGATATTCGCCGTTCCCATAAATTTTCAGATTTTGCCAGGTCGTAAAGCGGCTTTTTGCCTTTATCGAAAAGAAAGGCTCCCACAATATGTCCGGCTGAGCAGTCCACCAGATCCCAGTTGTTTATCGATTTGGTATTTTTTAAGTAAAGTTCATATATTCTTTTCTTCTCAGCCGAATCTCCCATTGAATATCGTTGTATGAGCACAAAAAGGGAGAGTAATCTTTCCTCATGAATGGGAGATCCAAGCAGAAGTTTGATTTCCTGAAATGGTAGGGCGTAATATTCCTTGGCCAGCTTTCTTAACTTCGGAACGGGTACCCCGATAAAAGCGTCTCCTTCTCCATATTCACCCGGCCCGGTCTTAAAAAAGCGCTGATGTATTTTTGCCTTTTCTTTGTTTCCGAGGCGCTTTAACTTGTTTTGTATGTCTTTCAGCGATTGGGTCATATAGGTTTATCCTTAGTGATAAAATATGGGTGGTGTCCATAGCTCGTTGTCAGTGGTCATTTGTATTTTTCCCAAATATTCAAGTTTTACGACCCTGATTTCCATCGATGTCAAGCGGTAAGGGATAAAAATAACATTATTAGGATTTATTTGCATCTGACTGAATCAACTGTTTTCTTCGTCCTTATACCACGGACAGCTGACCACTATCAACGGACATAACCAAAAGAAATATATCCTGATTATCCGGTTACTCCTGTCTATAATGAACTACTGTTTTGACAGATTATGCGGAATATGTTCGCTGCCGAGTCGTTTGAGAACGCCCAGGGTTTTAGTCATGGGAAGTTCATGGAAAAGACCGGAGGCAATGGCGAGCTTATAAATACGATAAGGGGCCTGACCGCCCTTGGCAGGGTCTTTAAAGATATCGTGGATAAGAAGATAGCCATCGGGAATGAGGTGGCCGGCCCAGGAATTGTAATCGGTAAATGCGGTTTCATAAGTATGGCCGCCGTCTATAAAAACAAGACTGAGTGGCGTCGTCCACTGCCGCGCAGCCACTTCCGATTTGCAGACTATGGGAACCACCGTATCTTCGAGATTGGTAGTGGTGATGGTTTTCCTAAAATTTTTAAAAGTATCCACGCAGCCGATCCGTGCATCAAAAAGTTCCGGGTCAAAATATTCCTGGCCGGGCTGCTGTTCTTCGGATCCACGATGATGGTCGATTGAAAAGAGTATGCTGCCGGATTTCCTACAGGCAGTCCCCAGATAAACTGTGGATTTGCCGCAATAGCTTCCTATTTCCAGGCAGGGTCCCAGTTTTCCGGCCTCAAGGGCAATTTCATACAGACGGCGGCCCTCATCTTCGTCAAGAAAGCCCTTGATTTTATTTAGTATATCTTGGTCAGGTAGCAATTTGTATCGTCCGATTTAGACGGTTTCGTAATCCGCCTCAGATCAAATTTCCCCGCTAAAAAGCACCGGAATAAAAAGGCGTGTAAATTTTGTAATCATGAGGCGTACTAATGATACGTTGAATGATTACGAAATGCAGCACAACGAAGAAGGTGGCCTTTTTACGAAACCGTCATGGCATCTTATCATATCCCCTCACCAACACTTCACGGGGTTTGGAGCCATCTGAAGGTCCGACAATTCCTTCTCTTTCCATTGTTTCGATAATACGCGCGGCACGGTTGTATCCGATACGCAAATGGCGTTGTAGCATTGATATGGAGGCCTGCCGTGTCTTTGTGATAAGCGCCACGGCATCATCGTATCTTTCATCATAGTCCTCCCCGCCACCTTTTGTTTCATCGACAGCCACAGTTTCAGTTACCTTTTCGTTGTACTCCGGGGGTTTTTGATTGCGCAAAAAATCAGTAATTCCGGTAATTTCTTCCTCTGATATGTATGCCCCGTGAATACGCTGGAGTCTGGACGTGCCGGGTGGCAAAAAAAGCATGTCGCCATCGCCCAGCAGGTTTTCGGCGCCGTTCATATCGATGATGGTTCTGGAATCCGTTTTTGAAGACACCTGGAAGGTAAGACGGGTGGGAAAATTGGCCTTGATGATTCCGGTCAGCACATCTACCGACGGTCTCTGGGTAGCCAGTATCAGATGTATTCCTGCAGCCCGTGCCATCTGTGCCAGGCGTGTCAAGGCAACCTCTACATCCCTGGAAGCCACAATCATCAGGTCAGCCAGTTCATCGATGATAATGATGATAAACGGAAGTTTTTCCAGAGTTTCACCTGCTGAAGGCTTTTTTTCTTTTTCTAGTTTATTGTTGTACTGCTTTATGTTTCTTGCTTTTTTTTCAGAAAGCAGTTCATACCTTCTTTCCATTTCGCGTACAGCCCAGAAAAGGGCATTGGTCGCCTTTTTTACGTTTATGACTACAGGGGTAATCAGGTGGGGAATTCCGTCATAAGTGGACAGTTCTATTCTTTTGGGATCAACCATAATGAATTTTACTTCGTCCGGATTCGATTTATACAAAAGGCTGCAAATCATGGCGTTTAAAGCCACGCTTTTGCCTGCGCCTGTGGCACCGGCAATCAATAAATGCGGCATTTTGTCGAGCTCGGTAACCACTGGATTTCCCACAATATCTTTACCGAGACAGATGGTGAGCTTTGATTTGGCCTTTCCAAAAACACCTGAGGCGACCACTTCTTTGAATCTGACCATCTGCCTTTCAGCATTGGGAATCTCTATTCCGATAACCGATTTTCCGGGAATCGGCGCCACAATGCGGATACTGGTTGCGCGCAGTGCAAGCGCAAGATCATCCGTCAGGTTAACAATTTTGTTAATTTTAATTCCTGGAGCAGGCTTATACTCAAAGGTGGTAATCACCGGCCCGGGTGACACCTCTACCACCTGGCCCTTCACGCCGAAATCATCAAGCTTCTTTTCCACCAGTTTTGATTGCATGCGCAAATTTTCATTGTCCGCATCCACATGTCTTGTTTCCGAAGATTTCAGAAGATTGAAAGATGGAAGCTGAAATCCTGTTTTTGTTTTCATAAAGTCGAAGACATCCTGTTTCGGAGCCGGCATTGTCTTTATCGGTTTTGTTTTTGACGGCTTAATCTTTATCTCCCGGACTTTATGAACGGTTTTCTCTTTTTTTCTTTTTAGGCGTTTTTGTGCTTTTTCCCTGCGTTGTTTTCGTTTTAGATAAAATGTTTTTGCATGATCTTTAAAAGTATAAAAAATATTTCGCCAGCGCTTGAAAAGCCGAACCAGTGATAAACCGGTGGCCATAATTAAACCGATGACCCATAACAGTACAAATATGATAATGCCGCCTGCAGAATTGGAATATTGTATCACATATGTTTTAAACCAGGTTCCGGCAATGCCGCCGGCTGAAAATTTGCTTCCGAAAATCAGGTAACTGCTTTGTTTAAGCGCAAAAAGGCTTCCTGACGTTATAATAAGTAAAATGCCACCAATGATGGTCAGCACCACCGCTTTGCCTTGTTGATCACTGAAAAAATGAATACTCAAAAGAAGGAATAAGAGGGGAATCCAAAAAACACCCAGGCCAAATAATGTGACCAGAATACCTGATAAATGAGCACCAAGCACACCGAACAGATTGTGGATTTCACCCTTCGCCCCGGGGTGGAAAATTGAAGGGTCGCCAGGACTGTATGAAACCAGACTGATCAAAGTGAAAACAACTACAAAAAAAAGCAGTATTCCGATAATTTCCTTACGCATATTTGTTCCGGGTTTCGGGTTACAGGTTGCGCGTTACGGGGTGCGGGTTGGGTGTTATGAAAAAGGATTGTTTTCAATTAACAGGTCACCACACGTAACCCGCAACTCGTAACACAATCTTTCAACATAGGAGCAACATCAAGTCTGAGATCGACAATAATTTTTGGTGTTGCTGCAGCCAGCGCCTAAAACCTTTTTACACTTCAATAATAAACGGGAGTATAACCGGGCGGCGCCCTATGGTAAAGAAAAAATAGTTTTTTAAGTCTGATTGCATTTTTGATCGTATTTTGTCAATCCTATCCGGAACGTCCGGACCGATTTCTTCGATAATTTCCAGAATAACACATTGCGCATCTTCCACAAGATGGCCGGTTTCGGTTTCAAACACAAAGCCTCTGGAAACAATTTCAGGTCCATAAACCACGATTCCGGTTTCTTCATCAAAAGCAATGTTTACAACCACCAGACCGTGTTCGGACAAAAGGCGTCTTTCTTTAAGCACACTTCTGCCGACATCTCCTATACCCTTGCCATCTACGAGCACGCGACCGGTGGTGACATTTTCTTCAACTCTTCCCCCGCTTTTGTCAAATTTGATGATCTGACCGTTTTGAGCCAGAATCACATTTTCATGCAGGATTCCCACCTGTTCCGCCAATCTGGCATGCAATGTCAGGTGCCGGTATTCACCATGGATCGGAATAAAATATTTTGGTTTTACCAGGTTGATCATCAGCTTCAGTTCTTCCCGAAATGCATGACCCGACACATGGATTTCAGATATTTTTTCATAAATAACGTCCGCACCACGCTTGTATAATTTATTTATGATACCGGTGATGGCTTTCTCGTTTCCAGGAATGAACTTAGAAGAGAGAATAACCGTGTCTTCTTGCTTGACCTTTATTTGCTTATGGTTTCCTGAGGCCATACGCGCAAGGGCCGACATGGGTTCTCCCTGACTACCGGTGGTTACGATTATAATTTCGTCATCGGAAAAATCACCGACCTGCTCAATGTCTATTTCCATACCGTCGGGAACGCTAAGGTATCCAAGCTTCCTTGCAATATTAACGCTTATCTCTATACTCCTCCCACTGAACACAATCTTTTTTTCTCTTTCCTGCGCAATATTTACAATATGTTGTATCCGAGTAATGTTTGAAGCAAAAAGCGCAATAATAATGCGCCCTTTTTTCCCCTCCATGATCCTTGCCAAAGTGTCGCTGATCTCTCTGTCGGAAATGGTATATCCTTCTTTTTCCACGTTTGTAGAATCAGAAAGCAACGCCAGCACCCCTTCCTCTCCACACCGGGCAAAGCGGTTCACATCAGTGGTCATTCCGTCAAGAGAGCTGTGGCTTATTTTAAAATCGCCCGTATGAACAATGAGTCCAATAGGGGTATTGATGGCAAGACCGACTCCGTCCACAACACTGTGGCCCACGCGGATGAATTCAATCTCAAAGGCGCCCAGCTTAAGTTTTTCTCCTGGAAAAATTTCATGTAATGCGGCAGAGGAAAGGAGTTTTTTTTCTTCAAGCTTGTGACGTACAAGTCCCAGGGTAAACGGAGTCCCGAAAACCGGTGCATGAATCTCTTTCAGCAGATAAGAAAGCGCGCCGATGTGATCTTCATGGCCATGGGTTAAAATAATACCAGACACCTTGAGTCGGCTTTGCTTTAAATAATCCATATCAGGGATTACATAATCGATCCCCAGCATATAGTCTTCGGGAAACATCAGGCCGACATCCACCACAAAAAGTGTTTCTTCATATTCAAACACCATCATGTTTAGGCCGATTTCACCCAGTCCCCCAAGAGGAATAATTTTAAGTGGCACTACTTTTCCTTTTTCCCTTCATAAAATGAATGACACATAATGTCTTTTACTTTATCCATAAGATCGTCTTTGGTTTTTCTTGTATATTCAGAAGTTTCGATCGGTTGCAATACTTCAAGGATTACATTTCCGGGCATGATTCTAAGGGTGTTTTTTGGCATGATTGACCAGGTACCATGAATGATGACGGGAATAATCGATACCCCGGAATCAACAGTTAAAACAAACCCCCCCTTTTTAAAGCTCCTGATTTTTCCGTCAAGACTTCTGGTTCCCTCGGGAAAAATTAAAACCGATACACCGTTTCTGATTGTATCAGCCGCTTTTTCAAGGCTTCTAAAGGCAGATTTCCGATTTGATCGGTCGATGCTGATATAGCCGCACCCTCGCATGGCGCGTCCGAAAAGCGGTATTCTAAAAAGCTCTGCCTTTGCCAGCCATCTGAACTGGGCAGGAAGGCATCCCAACAGTACCGGTATATCAAAATTGCTCTGGTGGTTTGGCATAAAAATGTAGGACTTGGCAGGATCAATATTATGAACGCCTTTGACTGTGACTTTTATGCGACTCACCCAGAGAATCGATTTGCCCCAGAATCTTGCAATGATATGGGGGAAATTTCCTTTTTGACTGAAAAAGGATGATATGATCGCCACAATTCCCAAAAAAAATGTGGCAAAAACAATCCAGATAAAAATAATCAGAGTTCGTATCATGTTATTATTTCAAGTTTATCAAAGAAGTCATCCACCAAGCCGATCAGCCAGCCTATCTGCTTTTCGGTGGCATACCCGATGCAGTCGCATCGCACTCTGTTTTTTGTACGAATAAGCAGTTCGCAGGCCAACATATCAGATTTAAGCTCCACGGCAAAATAAAAGGGCTGACATTCGGTATGTTCGGCTTGAGTATCTGTAAGGTTCTCCTGTTCTAAAGGGATCCAATAAATGCCGTCGATATCGTTAGAATGGAAGTTTTGATCCAGATATGTCTTTAGTTTTTTAAAATCATCCGGCCTTAGCTCATCAATGACATATTGTTTCATAATCCCTACTGCTATCACAGATCATTATAACTGACAAGATGTATGAAAAAGAAAAATTCTCTCTGTTGACCCCGTTACTAAAATAGTTTACAAGTAAATCCAACTATTTTGGCACAAAAAAGGAGTTTTTTATGCTCGGACTTGAGAGATCCATAAAATTCTATTCGGCAATAATCATATTACTGGTAGTCTTTTTTTCAGGGCAGGCCATTGCGGCTATGGTAAGTCTTTCTTCAGGCAAAAAATTAGATCTTACATCCCGTCAGGTTGAACTGCTAAAGGAGCAGCAAGGCATTTATTTTTTTCACTATCCACCGAGGAGAATTATAAGCGGCAATCTTCAGTACTGGGTATTCATAGAAATACCCCAAGAATTTGGCGGTGGATTTCTTATCGGCAAACCGGATAAAGTGACTGCTGCCATAAACGCTGTGAGTAACGAAAAAGAAGCCGTAGAAACTGATCCGTTCGTAGTTCAAACCAGGAAAGCAGGCTCTTGGTTTCAAAGCGAATTCCTGTTAAGCACAGGTTACAGGGTCGATGACCTTGACTGGAATATCGCAGGGGATATTAACGGAAATAATCCCAATATCTTATCTGAACTAACCTGGAATAATCTGGAAAGCTTTCAGCTTAAAATGGCCAACAAAACCAGTTTCCAACAACGGTTGATGCTTCGTGGTTCGTTGGATTACAGCTGGATTTTTGATGGTGAAAATCAGGACTCAGATTATTTTGGAGATAATCGTACGTTAGAGTTCTCACGCTCAAACAACAATTCGGATGAAGGAAATATGCTGGATGCATCTTTTGGGGTTGGCTGGCAATTTACATTTGGCCGCAGCGATTTTGTGATGGCTCCTGTCATCGGCTATTCCTATCATGAGCAAAACCTGACCATCACCGATGGATTTCAGACGATTCCACCATCCGGTCCTTTTCCAGGGCTGGACAGCACCTATGAAACAGAATGGAAAGGACCATGGATAGGTGTGGACTTAACTTTCAGAACCGATGAAAAAAGCAACATAACGCCTGAAATTGAAACGGTCATAAGCCTGGAATACCACTGGGCGGATTATTATGCTGAGGCGGACTGGAACCTTAGGGCCGATTTTGAGCATCCCAAGAGCTTTGAGCATGAAGCGGACGCTCAGGGGATTATTTTTTCAGCGATTATTAAATTTCTTTTGGATGATCACTGGGGGGTAAACGTAAACCTGGATTATCAAGACTGGTCCACCGATGAGGGAACTATTCGGTTTTTTAACGCTGACGGGACAAGACCCATACAACGCCTAAACGAAGTCAACTGGTCATCATACGCCATCATGGCAGGTATTGTATATCAATTTTAACCATCTGGTAAATCCCGCTATGTGGGACTGCGTTGAGCTGCATTTCGTAATCATTCAACATACGAAAAGTGCATTTTATGATTAAAATTTGCACGCTTTTTTTATCACGCTGCTTTTTAGCGGGTTAATTTGAACTTATCGCCGGGTTTTCCACAGCAGACCTTAAAAGATGGCCTGTTATTATCATGATTCAATCTTCGGGCAGGTCTTGCAAACAAGAAAAGCATACATGGGATGTGATACCCTGATCCTTTTACCAAGCAAAGGACCAGGGGAAATTTTTTTAAAGTGATTAAATTTCTTCTACGGTGATTGCTCCCGCTTCACAAACCTCAACACAACTTTCACAACCCAGGCATTCTTCGGCATTCACAGGAACCGACTTATCATCCTGCATCTCAAATACTTCAACAGGGCAAACATCGACACATTCTTCACAACCTTCGCATTTTTCTTCATCAACAGTGGGGTTAAAAGCCATTTTGAAAAGCCTCCTTTCTAAAAAAATTAATCTATGGTTATATCTTCAACCATTATATCCGCTATCGGGAAAAAGCCTTATACTAATTAATAAGGCTAGTCAAGCCTTCTTGTGTTTTTTTTTGTTGAAAAATAAAAGGGCTTGGATTAATTAAATAAATAGATATATCAAAGGGATACGCAAAGTCATGATGTCAGGGCGAAAAAGCCGAATCATTTATTTAGAAGCCATATTCTGTCAGGCAGAAAAACCGATATGTCCGATTAAAGTGTTTTTCAAACCAACTTGACCTTTTTCAATTTTTTCACAGCTAGAATCAACGTCGGTAAAACGGGAAAAATATTCTCCCGGCAATGTTGCTGGTACCACATATAAAGATAATGAAACTTTTGTGTTGCATTTTGATGCATCAAGACCGAGGGTAAAAGGATGGCCTTTCACCGGCTGTGAACTTTCCGCAATTCGATTAAGATATTCCATCATGTCTTCGGGATATTTTATCGGTTTTTCAAGCTGGTTTTCCACCATTGGGATGGCGTCAATGGAAAGCACACTTTTCGCTTCAGGCGTTTTTTCCAAAAGATGATCGATTGCCTGTCGGCTGCTGGTGACAAAAAGCCCGCAGTTTTCACCCATCCGTGACCTCGGATCGCGACACATCAATAAGGCCCATGCCGCGATACGTTCCGCTATCATATGATCATCATCCGTCAGACAACCGGTTTTAAATGTGTCCTGATAGCCGGGTACCAAAGGTGAAGGCCCATCTTCTCCCTGCAAACTTTTCATTAAATCCACCCGGGCGGTTTCAACCGAGGCGATATCCTGTACTACTTTATCGTTTTGCATGTCAAAATTCTGGGCAATACTTAAAAATATCCTGGCATTAAAAACAGAATCGGACATTGTTCGGTCCGGGCTTTCATCAGCAATATGTTTAATATCCGCCTTGATTTGAGATGTGGATGTATCGTTAAAAAAGGGGATCTTGTTTTTTCTGGTTTTTACAAAGTCGAGTTGTCCCCCTCTGCTTCCCTGGTGAAGGTTTGCCCATGCATCATACTCCTTTAAAATCACCGACAATTTTTCCTCGTCTTTTTTTACTGGAATTCGAATGTCCAGCATATCATACTCGGCCAGTTGGTGTGATTCTTCGGGGATATTTTTACTCGAGGGATGATAAACAATTGTTTTTCCGAAGCAGGCATGCAGGGCTTCAGCCACCGGTTTTGAAATATATGTAAAAGGAAAATATATCGGTTTCATTGGTTGTAAGCGTTCCCAGTTGTCGGTTCACAGTTCACGGTTTTCTCAATGAACGATGCAACAACTCATGTATTTTGCATATTGATCTCAATTCTTAAATTAATTTTTTAAATCTTCGAAAAAGGGCCACATAATTCTCTTATACTTTTTATTTTTTCAACTGTGAACTGTATAACCGGTAACCGTAAACGATTACCATTTATTAATTTTCCGGTCTTGAACAGCAACCCCCATGGATTTTAGTTTATCACGCAATTTATCGGCCAGTTCCCAGTTCTTTTCCGACCTTGCTTTTTCTCTTTGCGCCATAATCTGTTCCACCTTTGAATCGGAAACGGCATCTTGAAAATCAAATATTTTCAATACAGAATCTATTTTGCGGAAAGCAGCCTCTATTTTGGCTGCATCATCCGGATCTATTTTCTTATTCGAGATCAGAACGTTGACCTGTTTAACCGCTTTAAAAATAGAGGCCATGGCTGCAGAGATATTCAAATCATCATCCATGGCGCTGTTAAAGCCTTTCTTTATGTCATACAAAAGCTGTTGAAGTTCTAAACAATGTTTACCTTCATGAACGTTATGAAGGTTGCGGATGAAGGTATCAAGCCTTTTCAGCGATCGTCCGGCATCTTCGAGCCTTTCTGTTGAAAAAATGACATGTTTTCGATAATGGCTTGAACACAGCCAGTACCTGATTTGTCTTCCCCCATAACCCATATCCTTCAGGTCTTTAAGTGTAAGACCGGTGCCCTTGGTGTCCACCTTCTTGCCGTTTACCAGCACCCGGTCACAATGTATCCAATATTTTGCCGGGGTTTTGCCGGCCGCTGCACCGGCAATGGCAATGATGTTTTCATGATGGGGAAATACAAGCTCACGGCTGCTGGTATGAATATCATAGCTTTCTCCAAGATATTTCGTGGATATGGCCGCACACTGCATATGCCATGAAGGACGTACATTGCCCCAGTCTGTTTGGGTATAAATTCCCCTTTTAAGCTCTGAAAGCCTGGATCGCTTAAAAAGGGTGAAATCCCGTGGATTATCTTTTTCATACTCATCAAGATCAACGGTTGCGCCCAGTTTAATCTTATTCAGATCAATACCCGACAGCCGGCCGTATTGGGAAAATCGCGAAATGTCAAAATATAAACTTCGCAGCTTTTCATATGCAAACCCTTTTTGGGTCAGCCTTTCAGCAAGAGAAACCATATCATTGATGTGTTCACTCGCCCTGGGATATTTTTCCGCCGGTTTGATTCCGAGTGCGTCCAGATCGTCTTTAAACGCTCGTATGTGTTTTTCGGTAAATTCTGAAAGCTTTTTGCCCGCCTGTTCGGAGCCATGGATGGTTTTATCGTCCAGGTCTGTGATGTTAAGAATGTGTTTGACTTCATAGCCCCTGTATTCAAGATAACGACAGAGAAGATCGGAAAACACAAACCGTCGTATTTCCCCCACATGCATCCTCGCATGAGCAGTGGGACCGCACGAATACATGGAGACCTTCCCCGGCACATGGGGTTCAAAAGGCTCCTTTTTCCTGCTTAAGGTGTTAAATAAGTTCAGTTTGATCTTATCCTTTACTGCAAAAAGCGGAGTGCTCAGGTATCGTTCCCCGTTATCCGGCAATATCACAACCACCGTGCCGTTAGTCATGGTCGCAGCCTCTTTCAGCGCTCCAACCATAGCCGCTCCGCTGCTCATCCCCACAAAAATACCCTCTTGTTTTGCCAGCCGTCTGGTCATCTCAAAGGCCTCTTCATCATCAACATTTATTTTTTTGTCCAGACGGTTTTTTTCAAAAATTTCAGGGCGGTATGCCTCTTTCATATTTTTTAGACCCTGGATCTTATGACCCAGGTAGGGTTCGACACCGACGATATTTATAGCCGAATTGTATTCTTTCAGTCTCCTGGAAACGCCCATGAGGGTTCCGGATGTGCCCATGGTGGCGACCAGTACGGAAACTTTTCTGTCAGTCTGCTTCCAAACCTCCATGGCTGTGGTTGAATAGTGCGCCTTCCAGTTGGCTTCATTATTAAATTGATCCGTCATAAAGTAGGTCTCGGGATTTTTCCGCACGAGCCTGTAGACCTCTTCAATGGCGCCATCCGTCCCCAGGTGACCTGGAGTTAAAAGGATATCCGCACCACGGGCTTTTAATATTTTCTGTCTTTCCACACTGACTGATTCGGACATGGCAAGCAAAAGCTTATATCCCTTAACAGAACAAACAAGCGCAAGACCGATTCCGGTGTTTCCGCTTGTGGCTTCAATTACCGTTTTGCCGGAAGTAAGCAGTCCTGATTTTTCACCCTCTTCAATCATAAACAGCGCTGCCCTGTCCTTAATCGAACCGCCGGGATTGAAATATTCCAGCTTTGCAAGGATCTTCACTTTCGGGTTGGGATTGAGGTTCCTTATTTCAACAAGAGGTGTGTTGCCGATGGCATCCAGAATTGAATGGCTCATATGGTAAAAGTCCTGTGTGATATGAGTTACGGGTTATGTGTTACGCGTTGCGGATTACGGGTTTCCAATGGGATGGTTTCCTTTTTTATATCTCGTAACACGCAACTCGCAACATCAGCTTTCAACTTAAAAACCACATGTTGGCTGAGATCCGCAACAAATTTATGATATTGCCAAACACCCATGCCTAAATTAAAGCCAGTACCTTCTCGATTGCCAGCTGAACTTTATTTTTTTCCTCAGACGCATCGATCACTCGAAATCTTTGGGGTTCAAGTCGTGCAAGCTCAAGATAACCTGCTCGGATTTTTTGGTGAAAGGAAAGCGCTTCTTTTTCAAACCGTGTTTCATCCCCGTTCCTTGAGCCGTTATCGATCTGCTTCCAGGCTCGTGAAAGACCGATTTCAGGTAAAACGTCAAGAAGGAAGGTTATATCCGGCTTTAATCCTTTGAGGACCAGCTCATGTAGCCGGGCAATCAGCTTTATATCAAGGCCCCTTGCATAACCCTGATAAACCAAGGTGGCATCAAAATAGCGATCACATATAATGGTTTTGCCTTCATCTAAAGCCGGTTTTATTAATTGGTTTACATGCTGAACCCGGTCTGAAAAGTATAGAAGAAGCTCGGTCATCGGTTCCATTCCTTTACTTTCGGGATCAAGCAGAATTGACCTGATTTTTTCTCCGATCCTGGTGCCGCCCGGCTCTCTAGTAACGACACAATCATGACCCCTATTTCCCAGAAAACGATTGATATGGTTTATCTGAGTCGTTTTTCCCGAACCTTCTATTCCTTCAAGTGTAATAAACATAGTCGATTTGCCTACAATTTAACGTATCAGCTTTAGTTAGCAGCAACTTCTTTTAGTTTCATGCGATATTGCTGCGGGTTACGCGTTACGAGTTGCGTGTTGCCTGCCTGTACGTGTCCGCATACAGACAGACGAGATGTTAAACGGAAATAATTTTTATATCCCGTACCCCGTAACTCGCAACCCGTAACACTTACGTGATAACCAAACAAATAAGTTTAAAAAGACGCATTCCCGTAAGCGATAACTGTAGTTGTAAGGTTAATCCCCCTTCCCTCGGTAAAAATGACGCCCAAGCAGGCGATGATATGAGGTCCACGATTCATTCGGATCTTCTGTAGCCATAAAATCGCGAATGCCATTTACCTTGGCATCGATTTCATCGATGTAGTTCAATAAAACAGCCTCTATTGTTTTGGGCGGCTCCGGTGAGCCGAATTCTCTTGTCCCGTGATGACTGATGATCATATGCCTCAGCAAAACGGCCTGGTCCGGTGGGAAATCTTCAATGGCTTCGAGTTTTTCATCCAATATCATCACCCCGATAACAATATGGCTAAGGAGCCGGCCTTCGTCTGAATAGTCGATACTATATTTATAGTTAAATTCCCCGATCTTGCCGATATCATGAAGTATTGCCCCTGCAAGCAAAAGGTCCCGGTCAACGCCGCTGTAATGTCCGGCTATTCTGTCAGCCAGAAGCGCCATGGACAATGTATGCTCAAGGAGGCCACCGATATAGGCATGGTGCATTTTTTTTGCTGCCGGAGCGGTTTTAAATTTACGGACAAAATCCATGTCATTAAAGAACGCTTCAAAAAGCTTTTTTATATGCCCTGCTTCCATGGAAGCCACGATTTTTAGAAGGCGCAGGAACATTTTATCGATATCACGACGTGTGGCTGGGAGAAAATCAGAGGGGTTGGTCGAATCTGCTGGAATGGTGGTCATATTTTTCACCACGAATTGAAGCACCCCCTTGTATTCGGAAACCGAACCTTTAGCCTGCACAAAGTCACCGGAGGTTGTGGCTGCGGATATCTCATCAACCCTGTCCCATATTACCCCCTTTAGACGGCCGGTTTTATCGGATAGGGTGATATTTAGAAAATTATTCCCATCCCGTTTTTGAGCCATTGCTTTTTCTGATAATACAAAAATATCTTCCACCAAATCTCCGGCCCTTAAATCCTTGATAAATAGTTTTTTCATAATTCAATATTCCAGTTTTTTAGGTCTTGAAGTACACTGTAATCCGTCATATCGCATTTAATGGGAGTGATGGAAATAAAATTGTGGCAAATAGCGGCTGAATCAACATCAGGATTATTATCGTGAAACCGGTAATCACACCCCTGCCAGTAGTATGTGTGGTTTCTCGGATCAACCCGTTTTTCAAAATATTCGGAAAAAAATTGAATTCCCTGCCTGCTGAAGCGTAGGCCGGCGGTCTCTTTCATCGGAAGGTCAGGTATATTCACATTAAGAAATGTTCCAAAGGGAAGCTCTTTTTCAAACACTTTTCTAGATAGCACTTCTATAAAAGCGGCCGCATCATCATAGTGGTTGACTTCAGGTCCTTGTATGGACACTGAAATGGCAGTCATCCCGTATAATGCGGCCTCTTTGGCTGCTGCCACAGTCCCTGAATAGTTAATATTAACACCTACGTTTGCGCCTGGATTTATTCCGGAAATGACGATATCCGGTTTTTCATCAAGAATTTCCAGAACACCGAGTTTAATGCAATCTGTCGGAGTTCCGGATATGGCATATCCCTCATATCCGCCATTTACTTCTACATGTGTTGTGCGAAGCGGCTCATTCAAGGTGATTCCGTGTCCTACGGCACTTCGTTCACGGTCGGGAGCAATCACTGTGACCTCATGATCTCCTGCAAACCTTTTGTATAAGGCCCACAGCCCTTTAGCATGTATTCCGTCATCGTTGGTTAACAGTACTTTCATGGTAAATTCTTTATTTCATATCCAACTTATTTTTAATATAATCTTAAATAAGCGAAGGTTGAGGGAACCCCGGGCTCAAGTCGCCCAAGGGTGAAGCCGCAGTAAACGACGGCGAGCCCCTGGCAAGACAGATGATGGGGTATGCACCCTGTTGATTTTAAGTACATCTTGACTTTTATCATTTAGTTAGCTTTATACTTTAAAAACTAATCATGTTCAATATGTTATAATCAAAAATATGAATTAAGCGATTGATTAAAACCAAGCTGAGAAAAATCAAAAAGCCAAAACACAGTGAAACTATGGGGCTGGGCAGCCATATCAGCGGATTTATTCTCATAATAATCATTTCCACCGTTATAATTCCTCAAGCCATGGCCCGGCAGCCTGATTATTTATTCAAATCGCTTGTGGACATCGATCCCGAATCCCCGTGGCAGATTGAAGCCGATGAAATTTTTTATGATGACCAGTCTTTTCGCTATATTGCAAAGGGGAGTGTCACTTTAACTAAAAGGGATAAAAAACTTTCTGCCGACTACATCAGTTTTGATTACAAGAACATGAAGGCATATGCCAAAGGCAAGGTGAGCCTGGCGGTGGGAGAAGATACACTTGCCGGAAGCAGTATGGATATTGATCTTGAGAAACAGACAGGAACCATAGAAAACGGTACTTTTTTCATCAAAGAAAATAATTTTTATATTAAGGGAAGTAAAATCGAAAAGTTGGGTAAAAACACCTATTCCGTTGAAAATACCAGGGTGACCACCTGTGAAGGTGAAAACCCTGACTGGGTAATCACCGGAAAAAGTGCTAAAGTCACCCTGGAAGGATACGGACATGTCTGGCATGCGGCGCTATGGGCAAAAAAAGTGCCTGTGGTCTATACCCCTTTTCTTGTTTTTCCTGCAAAAACAAAGCGCCAGTCCGGCTTTTTATTTCCTGAAATCGGGCATTCCGACAGGTGGGGCGGCTATTTTATACAACCGTTTTTCTGGGCCATCGGCGAAAGTTCGGACGCCACGTTTTACGAACACCACATGCACTTTCGCGGAGATAAACTCGGCCTTGAATACCGGTATGTTTTAAGTGAAAAATCCAAAGGTACCGTCATGTATGACTATTTAAACGATAGAAAGATAGATGACGGGACTTTGGATTCGAGCAAAGAATGGGGATACCAACACGATGATGAACTCAGGCCCAATCACCATCGTTACTGGTTCAGGATGAGCCACCACCAGGCGATGCCTGCCGAGTTCTTTGCCAAACTCGATCTGGATATTTTAAGCGACCAGGATTACCTCCTTGAATTTGAAGACGGCCTCACCGGTTTTAACCAAACGGAAAAATATTTTAATAAAAACTTTGGCAGGGAATTTGATGAATATGACGATCCGGTTCGCACAAACAGGCTGAACCTGACTAGAAACTGGACCAGATACAGCTTTAATGCCGAAACACTCTGGTATGATGATATCATCAAAAGACGATGGGAAGATACGGATACAACCATACAGAAGTTGCCTTTCATCGGGTTTGACGGATCCAAACAGCCGGTGTTAAAAAGCCCGCTCTATTTCAGTTTGGATTCCGAGTATACATACTTTTATAGCGAAGATGGCCAGAGGGGACACCGGGCGGACCTGTATCCTCGTTTTTATATTCCGTACCGGTTTAAAAATATTTTTTCTTTTGAACCTTCGGCCGGGGTGCGGGAGACGGGCTGGTATATGGACAGAAAAGAGACGGGCGAAGATTACCTGTCAGAAGAGAAAAAAAGATTTAACCGGCAGATTTATGATATAAAACTGGATTTTTCCTCAGAAATATATAAGGTGTATGATGGTTCGATATTCGGCACCAGTGGCATCAAGCATTCGGTAACCCCACAGGTGATTTATGAATATATTCCGGATCAGGATCAGGATGAATTTCCTGACTTTGATGTGGATTCCATTGACCGTATTGAAAAAAAGAACCAGCTTACTTACTCCATTACAAGCACATTTACTTCAAGATCAAAAAAAAGCGTGCTAAAAAGTGATGACATTCCTCGGATTGAAAATGATGGACCGATGGCCTACAATTACAGACAGTTCCTCTGGTTCAAGCTTGAACAGAGTTATGACTTTTATGAGGCCCGGGAGGATGATCCGCTGAAGTGGGAAAATCAGACGGACCAGAGACCTTTTTCTCCGCTAAAAGGTGAACTGGAGTTTTACCCACTAAAGTACCTATCGTTTGAAGGTGATGCTGAGTGGTGCCAATATGATGATGAGTTTTTATCTTATAATGCAAAGATGAGCCTGTCGGATAACCGGAACGACCGGTTATATGTCGAGTACAGGTATAGCAAAGACGCTATTAAATCGATTGTCGCTGATCTAACTTTAAAAATTACTGACTCCCTGACGACTTATGGCGGATATGAACGCAACATTTTAGATGACCAGCGAATTAAAACGAGTGTGGGCATTAAATATCAGGCACAGTGCTGGTCTGTAGGGATAGGCTACACGGATGAGCCGGATGACCGTAAATATGAATTTTCCATCAATTTGTATGGACTGGGTGAAGTGGGGAATTAATGGCAACCAAACTGCAACATTTATGGTACGTTCTTCATACAAAAAGCAGGTTTGAAAACGTAGTCAACGACGGGTTGATGAATAAATCGGTGGAGGTGTTCCTCCCCAAAATTCAGGTCAGAAGCAAGCGCCGTGACAGGAAAGCCATGATCACCGTTCCACTTTTCCCCGGATACCTTTTTGTTAGAACCGATCTAAATCCTCACCACCACCTTGAAATCGTAAAAACAACCGGCGCTGTCCGATTGGTTGGTACCAAGGATGGCCCGGTTGCCGTCCCTCAGACAGCCATAGAATCTCTAAAAATCATGGTTCAGGGAAATAATCAGGTTTCAACCGGATATCGTTTAAAAAAGGGGGATCCGGTTATGGTAATAGCCGGTCCCTTTACCGGGGTATCCGGAATATTTGTGCGGTATAGGGGACAAGAACGTGTCGTTGTAAATATAGAGGCTTTGGGACAATATGCGAGTATCGAAGTAAATGAAGAAGATGTTGAGGTGTTGCCTGAAATATTCGCATAAGTCCTTGACTTTTTATCAAGTTTTGTTTTATTATAAACGACAGGTAAATTTCCACCATTTTTTGCATAAAGGAGGATATATGAATAAATTGGAGCTTATATCCGCTCTTAAAACAAAAGCAAACATCTCGAAAGCAGAAGCAGCCAATGTCATCCATATTTTTTTCGATAATATGTCCCAGGCCATGACCCAGGGAGAACGCGTTGAAATTCGCGGACTGTGCAGTTTTTATGTAAAGCATTATAAAAGCTATACAGGCAGAAATCCGAAAAGCGGTGAAAAAGTCGTTATAAAACCCAAGCGTTTGCCATTTTTTAAGGCCGGAAAAGAATTAAAAGAACGGGTCGATTTCTAACTTTGTGTCCGACCTTTGATTCGATAACAGATCAGAAACGGCCCGTGCGAATCCTGGCTGCTTTTCTTCAAAAACGCAGCATTCCCCATGCGTTACTTTTTACCGGAATTGACGGCGTTGGCAAAAAAGATGCGGCTACCGCTTTTGCCATGGCATGCAACTGTATTGGAGAAAAGACAGAACCGTCTGAACTTATTGATCCTTCCACTGCCAAAACGAACTTACCGATAGCTGTCAACCCGTGTGGACATTGCCGATCATGCCGAAAAATAGAATCGGGTAATCACCCGGATATCATTAGGATAAAGCCTTCCGGTGCATTTATAAAGATAGATCAAATAAGAGGCTTGTGTGATATCCTGGCCATGAAACCATATGAAGCCAAGGTACGGGTGGTAATCATCTCTGATGCCCACGCGATGAATCCTTCAGCCGGTAATGCGCTTCTCAAGATGCTGGAGGAACCACCTGACCGCTCCATTTTAATACTTACTGCCTGTCAGATATCCGACCTTCTGCCAACGATTGTTTCACGCTGTCAGCACATCAGATTTAATCCTGTTTCGGTAAAAAGCATTAAGACCCGGCTTATGGAAAATCAGGGTCTTGCACCGGATAAAGCTTCAGTCATAGCGGCCATGGCAAACGGTAGTATTTCCCGAGCCATTGTCATGAGCCAGTCAAACTGGATAAATCTTCGGAACTGGCTTATCAATGCCATCGGCCCTGATCAATCCGGGGCATTATGTTCAGTGTCATCCGGTATACTTATGGCAGTTGCTGAAACGCTGCAAAAAAATAAAGATTTTCTTTTTGATTCGCTTGAGATAATAAAGTCTTGGCTAAGGGACCTTGTTGTATATCGGTTTCACCCTGAAAAAATCATGAATAAAGATTTAATAGAAAAAATTCAATTTGTCTCACCCAACATTGACATTCGGTCCCTTCTGCTTAAAATAGATGCCATCCAGACGGCGCAGAAAAATATTCAGTCCAATGCAAATTTGAGGCTCACCCTGGAAACCATGATGATGCAAATCGGGAGGGGCAGCGACCCATTAACCAAATGAAAAAAGTAGTCGGTATTACATTTAAGCCTTCCGGTAAAATTTATGACTTTGACTGTGGAGCGTTTGTACTGAACCGGGATGATTGTGTGATTGTGCAGACGGAGAAAGGGCTCGGTTTTGGAACTGTGGCCCTACCACCGGTTCCCTTTGACGAACGTCCGCCATGCAAGCCGCTTAAAAAAATATTTCGGCTGGCCAGCGAAAAAGATTTTCTTCAAAGAAAAAAGAATATTGAAACTGAAAACAAAGGTCACAGTTATTGTTTAAAGTGTATTAAAGAACTCGGTCTCAATATGAACCTTTTTTCCGTTGAAAAGGCCTTTGATTCGAACAAATTGACATTTTTCTTCACTTCCGATGGACGGGTGGATTTTCGTCAGCTTGTAAAAATGCTGGTCAAAGAGCTTGGTGCAAGGGTTGAGATGCGCCAGGTGGGAATACGCAATCAGGCAAAAATGTGCGGCGGAATCGGAAGGTGCGGGCGTAGCATTTGCTGCACGTCATTTCTGGAGAAATTCGGACATGTATCGATCCGAATGGCAAAGGAACAGAAACTTTCTTTAAATCCCACCAAGATCTCAGGTCTGTGCGGTCGGCTGATGTGTTGCCTTAAATTTGAATATGAAACTTACCTTGCGCTCAACAAAAAAACGCCAAAAACCAACGGGTCGGTAAAAACAGCTGCCGGAGGAAAAAAAGCGGGCAGGCATCATGTGAATAACGGCCAACCACGCCTGAACAAGGAAGATAACCATGAGGTAGAAACGATTTCTGATAAACTTGAAAACGAAAGAGACTTTTAAAAATGCCGGGATCCTTTTACATCACCACGCCGATTTATTATGTAAATGCTAGGCCCCATCTGGGACATGCATACACAACCATCATAGCCGATGTGGCAAGTCGGTTCAATAAAATGTGCAAAAAAGACACCTTTTTCCTCACCGGCACCGACGAACACGGGGACAAAGTTGTACGGGCGGCAAAAAAAGAAAATTTAAGCTCCAGAAAGTATGTGGACCATATCAGTACACTTTATAAACAGCTGTGGCCAAAACTGAATATAAAGTACAATCATTTTATCAGAACAACGGATCCTTCTCATATAGCGGTGGTGGAGCAAATCCTGCAAAGAATTTACGATTCGGGAGACATATATTTCAGCGAGTATGAGGGGCTTTACTGTTTTGGATGCGAGCGTTTCTACAATCAGCGGGAACTTGTGGACGGCAAGTGCCCTGATCATGAAACAGTCCCGGATGTGATTAAAGAGTCGAATTATTTTTTTAAAATGAGTCAATACCAGGACTGGCTGATCGATCATATTAAAAAAAATCCTGACTTTATACGCCCGCATCGTTATAAAAGAGAAGTTTTGGCTTTTTTAAAGGAACCCCTCGAAGACTTATGTATTTCCCGACCGAAAACACGACTCAAATGGGGCATTACCCTTCCTTTTGACAAGGACTATGTGACATATGTCTGGTTCGATGCCCTGTTGAATTATGTTTCTGCACTGGGATATCCTGATGGCGATCTTTTTAAAAAATACTGGCCTGTGGCCCAGCACATCGTGGCCAAGGATATTCTTAAACCACATGGCATTTACTGGCCAATCATGCTAAAAGCAGCCGGAATTGACATCTACCAAAACTTGAATGTTCATGGCTACTGGAATGTCGATCAATCAAAGATGTCTAAAAGCCTGGGAAACGTCATCGAGCCTTTGCAACTAAAGGAAATCTACGGCCTTGATCAATTCAGGTTTTTCCTTTTAAGAGATATGGTTTTCGGGTTGGATTCAAGCTTTTCAGAAGAGACCTTTGTACGCAGGATCAATTCAGATCTGGCAAATGACCTTGGCAATCTGTTTTCAAGAATTCTTTCAATGGCACATAAGTATTTTAACGGGATTGTCCCTCAGGCTGATCCGCAAGCGGAAAAACAGCTAAAGTCTGATCTTGAACAGGACGCGCGGACTGCGGTTGAAGAATTTGAAAAGGAGATGAAGACATTTGCCTTTCACAAGGCATTGGATGCGGTCTGGGAGTTAATCAGCCGCATGAATAAATATATTGATGTGACTGCCCCGTGGGTGCTGGCAAAGAAAAAATCGGCCCAAAAACAGCTCCAGACCATTATGTATAACCTTCTTGAAGGATTGAGAATCATATCCGGGATGATCTACCCTGTCATGCCGGATACCGCCGTGATGATGCAAAAGCATCTGGGTATGAATGTCTCGGAGCCGTTCTATACTCTCGATCGGCTCTATGCCTGGAAAGGCCTGTCTCCAGGCACAGCGCTTTTAAAATCGATTGCACTTTTTCCCAGAATCGATATGAAAAACCTCAAGGCCGATAAAAAAAGAGAACCAGGATCAGGTGATACAGTGTTCAAAGTTAAACCGGAAATTACATTCGAAGAATTTTCCAAGGTGGATTTTAAGGTCGGCACAGTTGTTCGTGCTGAAGCCATACCAAAGGCAAAAAAGCTTCTTAAGATTGAAGTGGATATAGGTGAAAAAAGAACCATTGTGGCCGGTATCTCGGAAAGTTACCATCCGGATGACCTGACAGGTAAACAGGTGCTTATTGTTGCAAACTTAAAATCTGCCAAAATCATGGGGATAGAATCCAACGGAATGCTGCTCGCCGCTGTGGATGATCAAGTATGCGCGGTTGCCACGTTTGACAAAAAAATAAACCCGGGAACATCTGTAAGGTAAAAGGTTAAACCGGAACAAACGGCAAAGAAAAAGATTCTTATCACCAAACACGAAAGGACGAAAAAGATAAAATGATGATTTGGTGTTTTCCTTATTTCATGTTGTCGTAATCGGTTTTTTCCTCAAAATCCCCAAAAAGTTAATTTTAAGAATGAACAAGCTACCGACATGCTACGGAATCATACCTGCCCGATATCAATCCACACGTTTTCCGGGAAAACCGCTGGCCGATATTCTCGGCAAACCGATGTTCTGGCATGTCTTCAAGCAAGCCAGTTTGTGTCCTGAACTCGAAAGTGTGGTGCTGGCAACGGACGATGAGCGAATTTTGTCTGCGGCAAAAAAACTCGATGTCCCGGTGGTCATGACCAAAGAGAACCACCACAGTGGAACCGATCGGGTGCTGGAAGCCGCCGAATCCATAAAAGTTCCCCGGGATGCTGTGGTCATAAACATTCAGGGAGATGAACCGGCACTCAATCCCGCTGTGATCAGCGAGCTGATTGTTCCTTTTAAAAACCCCGAGGTTCATGTCACCACCCCGGCAAGGAAAATTACCATGGAAGAGGCCCAAAGTCCGCATATGGTCAAGGTTGTTTTTACCATGAACCAAAAAGCACTCTATTTTTCCCGTTCTTCCATTCCCCATCCCAGGGAAAACCAGCAGGGTCAATTTTATGGTCATATCGGACTGTATGCTTTCCGCATGAGTGTCCTCCAGCGCTTTGTGGCGCTGCCACCCGGTCGCCTTGAAAGGATTGAAAAACTTGAGCAGCTTCGTTTCCTGGAAAATGACATACCTGTGCAGGTGATGGTAACCACACATAGAAGTATCGGGGTCGATCGCCCGGGCGATATTGAAAAAGTCAGTAAATTGCTTAAAAAAGAAAATAACTCAGGTGGATAGATTGAAGTCTAAACACCTTAAGCCTGACTACGTGAGTAGTTACAAAAAAAGAGAATAAAAATGAAAAAACCCGAAAAAGCATACTTTAAAATCATGGTTGGAAAAATGGGCGCATTTTTTCTAGCTGCCTGTAAACTTGCTTATCGCTGCCTGATGGCAAATGTTTATTTTTGCAATAGCAAATCCAGCGCAGTGGAAAATTCCATTATCTTTTTTCCTTATGCGGAAAACGTTCTCAATTGTGGACTTGCAGGCATCGTTTCATTTAAGGGCAAAGACAAGGCCGATCGGTCAGTCGACATGGCCTCTTTAGACGACATGGCTCAAAAAATGAGCCGGTTTTCCTATACGGCCTGTGAGAAAAACAATGACTCTTTTGACAGTCATTATCTTGGTGAAAATGACCTGATCGACTCTTTGTTACAATCCGTCCGTACACTCAAAGAAAAAGATTTTTTTTACCATCTTTTCATGAATGGAGACACACAGGACGAACTTGTAAAATTGGCAGATTTCCTTTCCAATACCATTGATACCGAAGTGAAATTGCTGTCTGACCATATGGGGCATCTGGATACCCAAGCGGTCGATACCATCACCCAACGAATTGAAAGCTTAAAAGATATTGCCTGGTGTATTCATGCTGAAATCATAGACAATTTAATAAAGGTGAAGGATCTGCTCAGTCTTTGCCCGACTTCGCCTACCTTTTCATCGGTCAGTATATTTAAAAATATTAATGCGGTGCTTAACAGCATTGATCGGCTGGAAGTCCGGGGGCGTGATTCGGCAGGTATCTCTTTGATGTTTATCCTGGAAAAGAGCCAGTTTAAAAGATTTGAAAAATCAATTAAAAGTGCCAACCTTTATGACCGGTTTAAAGAGCGGTCGGCCCAGGAGGTTCTTACCAACATGGGCATCAGTGTGAATGAAACCAAAGATGAAAGCGGTGAAGAACTCTCAGCGATCACGCTTACTTATAAAGTTGCGGCTGAAATAGGAAAACTGGGAGATAATATTAAGTTTTTGCGAAAACAGATTAAAAACGACCCTGTACTTCAAATCGTGGCCGGTTTTCCCCACCGGTTTCACACTGTTTCTTCCCATACACGATGGGCATCGGTTGGCGCGATCACCGAGGCAAACTGTCACCCGGTGGACAACGATGTACCTGGAAGCGAAACGGAAAAAACCGGAATCATTCATGTGTGCTTAAATGGCGATATCGATAACTACCTTCAGTTGAAAGCGGAATTTGAATCAGAGGGAAATTCTATCCACAGCGACATCACCTCCGATACTAAAATCATTCCCCTCCGGATTGAAAAGTATCTTAAACAGGGCCACCGTGTTCGTGAAGCATTTCGGCTGGCGGTCAATGATTTTGAAGGATCCCACGCCATATCCATGCATACCGATCTTGCACCCGGCAAGCTTTTTCTGGCCCAGAAAGGAAGTGGACAGTCTATATTTATTGGACTGGCGAACCATCATTACATGCCGGTTTCTGAAGTTTACGGGTTTATTGAAGAGACTCAATCCTTTATTAAAATGGACGGGGAAACAGTTGCCGATGGGATTGAAGGAACAACCCAGGGACAGGTTTTCACTCTCAGTCAGCAATCAGCGGGAGGCATTCATGGCATCCAGGCCATGTTTTATGACGGAACTCCGATAAATCTGGGCGAAAAAGATGTTAAACATACCGAAATCACCTCAAGAGACATCGATCGCCAGAAGTTTCCCCACTATTTTTTAAAAGAGATTTCAGAATCTCCCATCTCAGTGGAAAAAACTATTCAAAACCGCTGGAAGATTAAACCCGGCGAAAAAGACACTTATATTACGGCCATGGATGAAACCATCATACCCCGATCATTACAACAGGCCCTGGCTGAAAACCGGATACGACGGATATTTTTTGTGGGGCAGGGTACGGCGGGGGTCGCCTCCCTGGCATGTGCCAACATTATGACTTATTACCTGGATGATCCGGGGATACAAATCGATGCGCTCAAAGCCTCGGAACTTTCCGGGTTTAAGCTTGACGAAAAAGATGATGCGCAGAGCATGATCGACACTCTTGTTATCGCCATCAGCCAGTCAGGAACGACCACCGACACCAATCGTTCGATTGAAATGGTGAAAGATCGGGGCGCGTATACCCTTGCCATTGTCAACCGGAGAGATTCGGATATCACCTTCAAAGTGAACGGCGTCATGTATACCAGCAGTGGCAGGGATATTGAAATGTCAGTGGCTTCAACAAAGGCATTTTATTCCCAGATTATTGCCGGAGCTCTCCTGGGGCTTTTTATAGCCGACTTGCAAGGTCGCAGAAATGATGCCTTCATATCAGAGGAGATAAAACGACTTTTGAAAATTCCTTCGCAAATGAGAAAAGTTCTGGCAATGAGAAGTAAAATCGAGCAATCCGCCGGAAGACTCGCCCCGACCAGAACATACTGGGCGGCGGTCGGAAGCGGCCCCAACAAGGCTTCGGCAGATGAGATACGTATCAAGCTTTCCGAGCTTTGTTACAAGACGATTTCGTCCGACTTTGTGGAGGACAAGAAGCATATAGACCTTTCATCCGAGCCGCTTATCATCGTCTGTGCAGCCGGGACAAGGCCCACCGTCATCGGTGATATTATAAAAGATACGGCTATATTTAAAGCGCATAAGGCCATGCCCGTGGTCATCGCTGATGAGGGGGAAAACGGGTTTGATACCTATGCCGAGGATGTCTTCCATGTTCCTGTGGTCAGTGAACATCTTGCCCCCATTCTAAACACGCTGGTGGGACATATCTGGGGATATTACGCCGCCTTGGCCATAAACAAGGGGTCGCGTTTTCTCTACGGTTTCCAGGAAGAAATTCGAAATACGTTGGACAAACATGCCCAAAAAGGCAGCGATGTCTACGAAGCAATTCTGGAAAAATCGTTCAGGGAAAAGATAATGACCTTTTATACTGAACTTAGACGAAAGAAAACCCAAAACCGTTTTCCGGCCGCCATGGGACTCGAAGCCGCATCGGATCTGACGCTTCTTCTTAAATACCTGGCCGGAAGGCTTCCGGTGTCTGATTTTGAGCTTGAATTTGGTGTAAAAGGAACACCGCTCAACATGCTGAACAGGCTTTTCAGGTGCCTGGGTGAGTCGATCAACAGCATGGCCCGTCCTGTGGATGCCATCAAGCACCAGGCAAAAACAGTTACCGTGGGAACCAGTCGAATCAGTGAAAAGGTCGAAGGGATACTTTTTGAAGCTTTGGCTGCCCACCATTTCAATACCTACCAGTTGATAAACAGAAATATTCTGGTTCTTAAAAACCTGCAACAAATCGTTTCCGATATCAAAGGAGCGATTCGTTACAAAATCGGAAATTTAAATCTTCTTGGTGAACCGACGGATGAAACCACTATCGAGGTATTGAAAAAGGAAGGGGTGCTTAAACCTATTCCATCCCGGGTGGAAACCGACACGAAGCTAAAAGGAACAAAGAAAATCATTGTCAGACAGGGAAATGTCTATATCGGCAAAGGTCGTAAAGATGACAGGAGCATTATTGTGATCCCCATCATTTCTACCTCCCCGGATATGCCGAACATGATTGAATACCTGCTGTTGCTGAATATCGGTTTTAAAGAGAATATTCCACTTTCAACCAAAATAAAGGCCCTGGGGGGCAAGTACGAGCATATCAAGAATATCGTTCAGGAAAACAGCGCCCCATGGGATGACCGGCACCTGGAATTGGTTGAAACGGATACCCTTTTCGGAAGATCGGCAGAAAAGATAGGAGAATTTATCGTATCAAGCCTGAGAAAGTAAACGCATTTCTTGTTAACTGAGCTGTTGTAAAAACACGGGAGGTATCACCATGAGTAAAGCAGCGCCTGATATAAATAAGAAAAAGATGAAAAAACGATCGATAATCGATCGTCGCTCAGGTGATGACCGACGCAAAAGCTACAGCTTGGATTACTTTGAAAATGAAGGAAAGGAAAGAAGAGTTAACGAAGAGCGCCGGAAGCAGGGTGAACGCAGATCCGATCAAAAATAAATATTGTAGGCCTGGGAAAGGTTTCAGCTAAGCAGTTGCTGTATTTTAGAATTATTAATTCTTTATTCGTTGGCCATGGAATAATATTGACATTGACGCCATAAGTTCTATATTATCTATTAGTTTCAAAGGATTATATAAGATCAACGATATCATTGAAGATCCCATTTTCCTGTAAAATATTGATTATGAGGTGCTCCGATGAATATATTTACCGCTATTTTGCATAAAGAAGAAGATTTCTATGTGGCACTATGTCCCGAGGTAGGAACGGCCAGCCAGGGGGAGACCATTGAAAAGGCTGTAAAAAATCTCCAGGAAGCGACAGAGCTTTATCTGGAAGAATTTCCCATGGATCAAACGTCCCGCTCACTTATGACCACCTTTGAAGTGTCAGCCCATGCCTGAACTTCCCAGAATATCAGGCAATGAAGCCATTAACGCATTCAAAAGACTCGGTTTTTATCAGGCACGCCAGAAAGGTAGCCACGTTGTGATGCGCAAGGATGACCGAGGATGTGTCATACCTTTGCATAAAAATCTTGCCATTGGAACACTAAGAAACGCAATCCGACAGGCCGGCGTTTCCGTTGACGAATTTGTTGTTGCCTATAAAGAGAAATAATCCCCCCAGAAGTCGCTTGGCTGTTTTAATTTCCGCCCGAACGATTAAGATTTCAATTATCCGGTTGCTGGTCAGATGTTATTTCCCACGCTTTTATCGTAATATTGGGTTGCGGATCACGGGCCCATCAAATTATAACTCAAGTTTCGCACCCCGGTTTGGCGAAAAGAAATGTCCTGATGGCACGTAAAATATAAAATCAGATGTGAATCGAAACGGTTGTATTCTTTTCTGTAAGGGGATATGTGGGTCATCTGTTCCACCTTTTCGCAGTGTCCGGGTATTTGGGATAGACCGTCCTTTTTATATTGTTTAGCAACGGGTAGACTTTATCCCAAATATCCGGACACGCTGCAACCGATTTAATTCATATCCCCTGGAAGAAAATAATATAACTGTCTCGATTCACACCTTCAACACCAATCGGTGCCTTAAAAATTTATGCTCCACCGTAGATAAGGGGTGCGAAACTTGAGTTATAAGATTCTATTTATCGATTAGTGAGTATTCATTTTCTGACGCTATTTGCTCTCCACGCTGAACACTCATGCTGACCGCCGGTTGCGAGATATTAAGCTTCAAAGCCAAATCCGTCATGGTAAACCCCAACTCCCTGACCGCCCAGTAACACAAAAGACTTCTTGCTTTGACTTTTATCGGCTGCTTTCCGGGTTGAAATATATCTTCCGGGTGAATGGAAAAAATATGAGCCACTCTATCTGAAAGTTTATCTATATTATAACCCTTTGATTTCAGATCATACTTTCGGTCCAGAGCCTCATTGGCAGACCTTAAAACCCTTTCAACAAAATCAGAATCGCCCAGCACACGCTCGTCACTTTTAGAGTGAATCTTAGCTCGCCGAAGAGATTTGAGCATAGTCCAGCCGCCACTGCTTCGGATGAGGCCGCCTCCGGTGAGGTCATGACGCTTCCCTTGCTGGATACCTTTCTGAACGAATATTTTATAGCGGCGTCGCGCTGTTGATCTGTTTTCATGGAACAGTTTCAGCACATAATTATCATCCTGCCATTCTTTTTTCTTGTTACCCATAATAACGGCGTGTCCGCAAAAAGAATATTTGTCCAGTGCCTTGATGTCCGCAACTAACTTGGCTCGAATCGGATTAAGGTGGATATAGCGGACCAGTTCCAATAGGTAGGTATCTTCCTGACACAGAATCGATTTGTAACGGTTCTGAAATAGCTGGCCGCTGCGACGATGTCGGCGGTTATAATACATGGCATGTCCGGTGAGAAGCCTGCGCATCACAGTGGAAAGCGGACAAGCACCTGTACGCAATAAAAGGTGAAAGTGGTTGGGAATCAGCGCCCATGAGAAGCATTGGGTATCGGTTTCTGAAAGCACCTTTCCCAGCCGATCCAGAAAATGAATCCGGTCGACGTCATCATCAAATATGTTTCTTCGCTCGATGCCTCTGGCGATAATATGATGGAGGGCACCCGGAGCATCAATACGGGCTTTACGTTGCATGGTAGGACTATATCATATATCAGATAAAGTAGAAACTTATAATTTTATGGGCCCGCAACCCAGGATCGATATTGGCCTGCTTCAAACCGAGGATCTTTTCAAAAGTCAAAATTATCAGTTTGAGCCGCTGAGCTTTGAGATTCTAAAAACCGCTTCCGAGATCGATGACATCCCGGAGTTGCATGACCGGCTTATTGCCGCAACCGCCGGATATCTTGACTTGCCAATTATCACCAATGATCCTGTCATCAGAGATTCTCAATTTGTTGAAGTTCTGGAATGATTTTAAAATAAGGAAGCCGCTTGTCTATCTTAACCGTTCCCGCCTGTCATGATAAAGTGCATTTATACATAAGTAATTTTGATCGTACAGAATTTTTATCTATCTTATTTATTTTGCTGCGGTAAAAATGCCGTCCGATAAAATTGTCTTATGTACACTGCATTTATCACGCCAGACAGGAACTCTACTTGCAGAAAGCGGCTGTCTTATCTTATGCCCGCCCGCCAACCCTAAAAGGATGGAATCGATTTTATTGCAATTAAAAAGAAAAGGCAGTAACGCTTAGCCAGCTACTGCCTTGTGTTTAATTGAAATTTCAACAACTACACCCACAAGCCATTCTACATTACTTCTTGTGTTTATTTTGGTATACTCCAAGCCCGCAATTCATACATTTGCTCGAAAAACCGTTTGCCCAAAATTTTGACCAGAAGAAAAACTTATTACAATTTGGACATCTAGTAAAATTCAAAACAACAAGCTGCCAACCAATTATAATGAAAGCTAATATTGCGAAGATTAGGGTCACCTTTTCCGATTTAAAAAGATAGTCAGTTATCCCAATAAATGGAACAAAAAATAAAATTGATAATAAAGCAATATTTCTTCTACGCAGTATCCCCCTTATTATTTTAATCAGGTCGTTATTGCCAGATGATTTTATAACCATTTTTAACCTCTGAATTAAAAAATTGCCAACATTATCACGGACAAGGATTCGTCTCACCATCAAATATTGGATAAAAAATTGTATTATTATTTGAAATAGTTCCTTCAACCGGGGCCCCTTTAGCCCAGCCAAACACAAATCCCCATTCCCAACTTCCACCATCATTCGTTACAAAACCTACTGAAAGTGGACCAAGTCCTAATGTCGCAATCTCAGTTTTTCCACTCATAGAGCCAGTGTAGAACCCGGCTTCATAACCTATGGAGGCTCCAGCACCTGTTGTAGTTCCTGTCGTTGTGTAACCACCCATTCCAGAACCAGAATCATATGCAATACCACTTCCGGCATTCCCTCCCCAGGGGCCCCATGAAGCAACACCGGTTGTTCCACCCCAAACTGCCCATAATCCCCACGGATCAACTGCATTAACCGGATCATTTAGGACATATCCATAAAGATCGGTATCTCCACCGGCAAACAGAATGGGATCTTTTGCCGTCCATCTTCCGATATCAGGATCATAGTCTCTGTAACCGAATCTGAGA